>JBAUYT010000108.1:0-2921 GCA_049584935.1 Steroidobacteraceae bacterium | reverse complement strand
ACAATCTCCTATGTGGGCGCAGCGAATGGTCCAAGTAACAAGCAGATGGATGATCTTGATTGCCGGGTCAATGCGCTCTGGTAAATCTACGCTCGCCAGTGGCATTATCGAGCGGTTTGGTGGTATGAAGGTCGGCTTCGGTGATGCAGTGCGCGAGCGCGCGCAGGCACTTGGCCTGCCAAACGAGCGTAGGTGGTTGCAGCAGGTCGGAGAGGAATGGGTAGCCCAGGATCCCGGAGGACTATGTGATGCCGTCTTGGCGCCATCGCTGGGTGAGGCTGTGGTAGTGGTTGACGGCGTGCGCCACCAGCACGTGCATAGCCTGCTTAGGGCACGTGCTCACGGTCGGCGTGTCGTTCTGGTGTTTGTGGATGCTGACATGCGCGTTCGCCGAGACCGTCTCGGATTTGACGGGATTGGTAATGAGGCCATTGACCAAGTAGTGAGACACTCAACTGAGCAGGAGACGCCTTTGCTTCGAGACGCAGCAGACATTGTAGTCGACGGAACGATGGATACAACCCACGCACTCGCGGTCTTGGAGGCTTTGATCGCTGGCGGTGAGGACTAGAACAGCGGCTGATCCGCCAACGGCGCACGGTTCAGCACGACCCAGCCTCGCCTGTCGCGCTTTTGAACGGGCACGGGCTCTGTTTCGACGACATCCAACATGGTCACAAGGGTCGCGTACCGTGCGGCGGCTCGATCAGTCCAAAACGACGGTTCCGCGGGCGCGATGGCCGCACCGAACTGATCAGCGAGCTGCCGCAGAGGGACTACGCCGAGATCAATATACTGAACTGCGCCGGCTAGGCCGACTGCACTGATGGGGCCAGCGGCCTGTTTAAAGAAGATGACGTCGCCGCTACCAACCTGTTGAAAGGGTGCGATGCGGTGGCGCGTGAAGCGCGATTCGATGGTTTTTGTCCCATCTAGCAGGCGGTCGAGGTACAGACCGGTCATGACGGCGAGATGGGTACCCGGGTGCAGGCCTGCAAGAACGTCTGCGGCCCAGCCGTCCAGCCAGTGCGGTGCTTCAGCGGCTTTGTACACATGCATGGCCAGCTTGTCGATCTCGTGCATAGCGATTGGCGTGACCAGTGGCGGCATGGTCCAACCTTGTCAGCTACGGTCGGCAAGGCAAGAACCACCTGGGCGTGTCGTTATCGAACCGCCGCGCAGTAGACGGCGTGGTCGCCGCGCTCGGAAGCGACGACAGCTGTGAGCTTGTCCAGTGTGTTCCGGACGTCGCAGATAGGCAGATTGTGCCGGGTGGCGAACTCGCTCGCAAGACGGTCACGATCGTGGCTAAGCCGCTTCCCGTCGCCGTCCGTGAGATACCCGAGGAGTCTTGCCGCCAGGACGGGATCGGCACAGCTCAACAGAGTGTTGCCGGACGTCCACAAGGTGGCCGACCCGCGGGCCGGATGACGTCGGCTTACCGTTGGCAGTATGTCACCTGGGATAACGGGGTGGAGCCCTAGAACTCCAGGAAGTATGGGACGGTGGTGGAGAACGCGAAGGCGGACGCCGTCGATCGTGGTCTCAGCCAGGATGTTGCCAGCAGCTGATGCGCGGCGTCGTCCAGAGCGGATCGGCGGAGCGATACCTGCGCTGAGGAGTTGCCAGAGTGTGCCGGCTCGCCAGTCAAGCGGGATCACGCTCAGGCCAGAGGCGGCCAATGCCCGGTACTCGAAGAACGGCGTGCGATAGCGCACCGCGCATCGTTCGACCGTGCCGGTGTCGAACCTTAGCCGTTGGGCGAGATGGCGTAGATTCTCAAGCTCGTCGGCGACCGTGGGACGGGTGAGGACGTCCGGCACGCTGACCAGGACAGCTCCCCCAGGCCGGACTAGCGCAGAAGCTGCGCATAGAAAGGTAGCGAAGCCTTCGGGGTACCACGGCGGGTCACAGACCACGACTGCGGCGCGGTGTTGCCAGGCCCGAGGAGGGCTGAATGTTCCAAGGTCTGCCACGGCCCACTGGATCGTGCCGAGCTGGTGGTAGTTCGCCAGCGTCACCATGAGCCTGGCATTTGCATCGAGAAGAAGTACGTCACCTGCGTGGTTGCGGAGCGCAGGTGCTAGCGTCGGCGTCCCGAGAAGTGCAATGGCACCATGTGCACCTGCCAACTGCTCGCAACGCTGGGCGAGCATCGCGCGCGTCTGAGGGTCGAAGCGCCACTCGTAGTCCAAGGGGTGCGGCAGCGGCAGGATCTCATCAAGGTCATCGGGCACCTGTCGGTGGACGGCTGGGCACGTCTGCTGTGGCCGGGCAGGCAACTCCAGCCTTGACAGGTGACGCAGCTCACTTGGCTCCACCGCAGCCACGTGCCATGCCAGATGAGCGAGTTGCTCATCGGTAAGCCTCTCGTCGGCTGCCAAGCCGATCATGTCGGCCGCCGCGCCGATACGTGTGGCACGCAGCCGGGTAAATCTGTCGGCCGCGGTAGGAGATGCCGCAGTCATAGCCGCCTACTGACGTTTACTCGGCAGGCGAAAGGTACGTCGGTGATAGCCCTGGCGCGCTGTGTGGCCGTGTAGCGCTCGGCCAGAACACCTTGCCAGGCGGCCACCATGTGGTACTGCAGCTGGAGCGACTCTGTATGCGCAGAGCGCAGGCGAGGCTGCACGGGGCTGAAGACGCTGACCTCAAGCGGCACAAGCCGCAATGGGAGGTAGTCGTCGATGCTCTGTAGGTCATCGGCGAGCCGGCGCATCGTGTCAGCCGGACTGGTCGGCAGGATTGGCGTTGTGAAGGTCGCGTAGCAGTACACGTCCATTCCGGTAGCGATGATGCGGCGGAGCAAAGCGAGCTGCCGGTCGAAATGCTCGGCGGGCGCTGTGGTATTAAAAGCGAAGGAGGCCTGATCGAAGCCCTTCAGGCAACAGGCGCGTCCATAGCCCGGCGTTGCCGCAAGG
>JBAUYT010000107.1:0-10893 GCA_049584935.1 Steroidobacteraceae bacterium | reverse complement strand
TTCCTGGCGTTGGAATCCCGTCATGCCACCGCCCGGACACCGATCAAGGATGTCTTTACCTTGCATCGTCGATCCCTTCTGATCGCCGGTGGTGCTCGGGTCGGCAGCGACGTGACATACGCCTTGTTGATCGTCTTTACGATTACCTATGTGACCACGGTACTGCATTTGTCGAGAACGTCGGCGCTGACGGCCACGATGATCGGTGCCGCTTGTAACGCGCTGGCCGTGCCGCAGTTCGGCGCGCTATCGGATCGAATTGGCCGGAAGCCTGTCTATGCGGCTGGAGCGGGTCTCGCAATAGTTTGGGCGTTCGCCTATTTTGAACTCATGGACACCGCGCGACCGGTACTCATCGGCACCGCGGTCGCCGTTGGCCTGCTGATCCATGCGTCGATGTACGGGCCCCAGGCGGCCTTCGTTGCTGAACAGTTTCCCTCGCGGGTGCGCTATGCAGGCGCCTCATTGGCCTCCACTATCGGGGGCGTGGTAGGTGGGGGTTTCGCGCCGCTGATCATCGCGGCCCTGTACAGGTCGTTTCGCTCTACGCTTCCCGTATCGCTCTATGTATCCTCCGCGCTTGCCGTAACACTGATTGCCATATGTGCGTCCGCAGAGACGGCGAAGGCGCCGCTTGCAGATTAGAATATTGCGCGGCACAAATCGCCAAATGCCGGACACTTTCCGAAGGCGTAAGCCGCCCGCGTGATCGCGTCCGAGTTGAGCGCCTTGCTCAAGTCCCTCGGGGGGTTTTGTGCGAGCCCGTCCGCCACAGTGCATCCCTGGTGGTTGAAGATACACCGCATCATCGCCTGTGCCTCACGGGATTGACATCGTCCTCGTTACTTGTTAATATACATTAACAATTAAGCAACGTGAGATAAACTCATGCTGTTGTTTATACGTAACCAGATCATCAGAATCGCATTCCACACCCGCGTTGGCGTTATCAGGCTGAAGCGAACCTTAATACAGCTCGGACGCCCCCGCATCGGTGCGCTGGATCACGTGACTATACCGGTTCGAGATCTGGAGTTGGCGCGACGGTTTTACTGCGAGGTGCTGGGTGCGGCTTACGCTATGACCGTCGACGACGAGACATTTCGGCGCTTCGGTCGACCGCCTGCCAAAGATGGTGGCGAGGGGTCGCATCACATCTCGGTCTATTTGGGTGGCAAGACTCGCGTTGACTTATTCCTGCAGAGGTCGGGCCAACCTGCCGCTACGGCCGGGCATCCACACTTTGCGTTTCACGTTCCGCCGCGCCATCTTCTTAAGTGGAAGGCACTGTTGGATATCCACGGTGTGCCGACGGAAGGGCCATTGCAACTCGGTCCTCCAGGGCAAGCGTCGCTCTATTTCAACGATCCATTCGGCAACCACCTCGAGCTGGTGTGCCTAGGCTTTTCGAAGCCTATTCCCGTTCGACCGCCGGTGATGGCCGACATTGCGTGGAAACAGGGCTCACCGATATGACCGATGAGCCAGCCGCTGACCTCGGGGGCCTTCTGGAGCGGTTTGTGAACCGGATTTCGCATCAACAGGGCAAAACGCTTAGCGTGCTGACCGACGAGTCGGTGACTCTACAGCAAGTCCTATTGCTGCGCCGCGTGGAGCAGACAGGTAAATGCACACCATCTGAGATCGCCGCGCGGATGCGCATGTCACTTCCAGCGGTGAGCCAGATGATCGATCGCCTCTTTGTGCTTGGTCTTCTCGTGCGCACCGAATCGCAGGATGATCGCCGAAGGAAAGATGTAGCGGTGACGCCCAAGGGCGGTCGTCTCCTCCAGCGAATACGCAAAGCACGTGCTTCCGAGTATGCGACTGGGGTGGCCGCGTTGCCGCCCGCGCTGCGCTCGGATCTGGCAAAACTACTACGGAAAGCACTGGCAGGGCTTCCGGATGATTCGGACGCAGTGGAACGCGCCGTAAGTCGGATCTAAAAGGCAGGGTGAAGCGCCGCCTCTTGACCGCCGCGCGCATTTGATCGTAACCGCTTGTTAGTCAAACAGTACGATTTGGTAGCTGCTGGTAACTCGCGGAGTCAAATGTCCGCACACGGCGACTTGGTCGCTGGCGCTCCGGGTTAGCGCAGAATAGCGCTACAGGCTAGCTGCGGCGCTGAAGGATCTCGCGTGCTCGATCTCCGCACGCGCACTACGCCTGCCGCCGTCGGTAACCTTGAGCAGGGTTGCGTAGTACTCGCGTGCGAGCGCGGTATCGCCGATCGCTTCGGCGGCTTTTCCGGCGCCGTACAGTCCGTTGAAGCGATTCGGGCTCAGGGCCAGCGCCTGGCGGTATTCCGCGAGCGCCGCTGGCGCCTGGCCGGACTCGAGCAGGATATCGGCTAGCATCTCGCGGGCTGGGATGTCCACCTCGCCTTGGCCGACCTTGTCCTGCAGATCTGCGGCATCTCGCATCTGCCGGACGGCTTCCGTGTTGTCGCCTGCCGCAAACGCCACCCACGCCTGCATCTCGCTGCTCACGATTTTGGTACTGATCCCTTGCGCGTAGTAGGCGTGAGGGCCCTTGCGCACTTGATCGAGCAGGGCCTCGCGCGCGGCCAAATCGGCGCCAGCCGCCTCCGGCTGATGCAGGTGGCCGTGTGCGATTGCGCGTGCCCAGAACACTTGGGTCTGTGTCTCGGGCGGTGCCCCCCTGATTGGCTCGAACGCTGCCGCTTCTTCCCAGTTGCGCATTTCAAGAGCCACGAAGAGCGGCAACTTGGTTCGATAGTACGGAAACATTTCAGCCATGGAATCATCCGTTGACATGCCGGACATGGCCTCGTGCGCGGCAAGAGCCTGTGTGGCGGCGGTCACGGTGGCGCGGGCATTTTCGTCCTGACCGCTCTGCAGATAGGCATAAACAAGGAAGTCATCGGAATGAAACTGGTCCATCCAGCCGCTCTCGTGACGCGCCTCCGCGGCCTGCGATGCTTGCACCGAGCCTCGGTTTGCATCGATGTCCTCCTGCCAGAGCCCGAGGCGCGCAAAGATATGTCCGGGCATGTGAACGGCATGCGGCCCGGAAGCGGCGATCTTGCCGTAGAGACGCGCCGCCGCGAGTCCGTCGGCGGCCATCGAGGGGGTATCACACGCATGGATGATGTAATGCGCGAGGCCTGGGTGTTCCGGGTACTTGCGCCAGAGCGGCGCGAGTACCGCCATCGCGTGGTGCTGCTGGTCGAGGCTCGAATCGTCAGGCCGCTCCTGCGCGAGCAGCGCGAGTGCATAGAAGGCTCCCGCATCCACATCGCGCGGATAACGAGCATACAGTTGCCCCATCGCCTGCGCGTAGGCATCGATGCGCGGCAGAAAATCTGCTGCGCCCGGGCGAAAGAAAGCCGCGAGCGCTGCAATATAGGACCGCTCGCGCTCGGTTGCAGCCGGATGCGCCTGGGCAGCCTGTAGCTCCCGCCAGCCCATGGCCATGGTCGTTGCATCTGGGCGATCCCAGATCTGATGGAAGCCGCTCATTGCGATGCCCCAGTGAGCCATTGCGCAGGAGGGGTCGGCCGTGGCGATGCGCTGGAATTGGGGCTTGGCCTCCGCGTACCAGAAGTCGTGCAGCAGCGCGACCCCGCGATTGAAGCTTGCCCGCACCGAAGGCGCGCAGGAGGTTGGAAATGCGACCGTCCCAAGGCGCTCGCGGTCCGTCGATGGCGAGCCAGCTGGTGCGGCCGATTGCACGGTTCCGCAGAGCAACGGCAGCGCCGCCAGTGCCGATCCAAGCCAGAAGCTCTTCTCATTCATTTCGCCCCCTCCGACTAGCGTCGTACCGGCGCAATCATACGTCATGACCAATCAATGACCGATTCCGAACGCTAGGGGGTGGGTTAACTTGCAGCCAGCGTCCACACATACGCGTAGAATTGGCCCATGCGGGTGGTATTGACTCTCTCGGCTTTGCTGTACGCGGGCGCCGGTTTCGCCGACGATCTCTACCTCGATTGCACTTACAGCGACGGCCTGCACACCAAGTTGGCCTTTCTCTCGAACGGCAGTGGACTCACGTTCCGCGAGGGATCGATGTTGATCGAAGGGGGGAAGACGGATGAGTTTGGCGGCAGTGGCAGAGTGTCGCAGACTCCGAGCGCCCTCAAGGTCGAATATACGATCCGCGGACTGCAAATCACTACCACCGTTTATCGGCAATCCTGGCAGCTCGTGCAGTCGGTTGTGCGTAGCGGCGTACAGACCTACCGCAACGCTCAGTGCGCACTGTCTCAGCCCTGAAGCGCCGGGCAGGGAAAGAACCTCCCGATCAGCGAGCAATTTGGCCTCAACGCCAGCTTCGGGCCACAGGGGAGCATTCACACAGAGGCGGAATGCCGTCAGGCTGAGGGCTTATGGATCCCGGTGGTCTTTGGATGGATGACGCATGTCTATCCCGATGCAAAGATCAAATGGGGCGGCATGGATATGGAGATGCAATCAAACGCAGGCGGGCCTTGATCGTTCACCGGCAGCCGGCCGGCGCTGCCGGCTGTCTGTTCTCCCAACTTCCCGAGGCGATGTGGCCTAGGTCCGACCCCAGCTTAGCACGGTCAGTGTAATGTCGTCGGATTGCGGGGCGGTGTCGGCGAAGACCGTGACGCTGCTGCAGAGACGTTCAACCAGTGCCGCGGCGGTTCCGTCGTCATGGGCCTTGATCTCACCGATCAGCCGGTCGGTACCGTAGGCCTCATCGGCTGGGTTGAGGGCTTCTGTCACGCCATCAGTGTAGAGCACCAGTCGGTCGCCGGGCAGCAGCTGCAGCGTGTGCTGCGGGTATTTCATGCCTGGCATCGCGCCGAGCACCAGTCCGCCCAGTCCTCGGAGGGCTTCGATCGAACCGTCGCTCCGCTGCACATAAGGAGGATTGTGACCGCCGTTGGCGTAACTGAGAGCTCCGCTCACCGGATCGAGCACGCAGTAGAACACCGTCACGAACAGGTCCATCGGGTTCTGCGCGCACAGTACCTCGTTGGTCCGAGCGAGGCACTCGCCGGGCTCGGGGTAGTACGCGGCGCGTTCGCGCAAATTCGTGCGTGCCACCGCCATGAAGAACGCGGCCGGCACGCCTTTGCCCGAGACGTCCGCCATAACCAGCCCAATGCGCCCGTCCGGCAACTCGATCAAGTCATAGAAGTCCCCGCCCATGCTCGTCGCTGGAATCATGCGCGCTGCCCCGTCGCAACGCGGTTTGGCGGGGAACCTCGATGGCGGGATGGCGATCTGTAGAGCCCGCGCCACGTCGAGTTCTGCATTGAGCTGCGCATGTGCCTGCTGGAGCGACTCGTTCTTGATGGCTAGCTCGTGCGTGCGCTCGGCAACGCTGTGCTCGAGGATGCGCGTCTGCAGCTTCAACACCCGCAGCAGCCGCAGCAAGCGCAGCACCCGCACGGCACGCGTATCGAGCCCGGCGAGGAAGAACGGCGCGATCGCGATGAGATCCACCGCACCTTGGAAGCTGAAGACGAAGTCGCCAATGCGCGCAGCCGCCGCCAAGCGCAGCAGGTACTCGAGCGAGAACACCGCCACGACGATGATCTCTTCGATGCGCAGAACCGGCTTAGTCCATGCAGGCAGGGCAGAGCTCGCCTCCACGGCCACAGATGCGACACTCAGCACGATCAGCGCCAGGATCAGAGTTTCGAACGCATGGCCAAAGCGCCCGTCTGGCCGCAGGAGCGCCTGGGCTCGAGTTCGCAGGGCGGATCTGAGCGATCGCGTTGACTGAGCCGTCTGCAGCAACGGAGTCACGTCGCCAGCGAAACCGCGGACGAACAGCTTCAACGTGACATCCCCTCAACTCATCGCACTCGAGTACGTGCCGCCGGGTTCAGTATCCGTCCGACCCGAGATAGGGACGTGTGCAACCCGACGGCGGGCTCGTCAGGTTTGCATCCAGCACATACGGCAGATTGGCGAAAGCGGAGCTTCCAGTAATCGGATTCGCTTTTCCGTCGATCCGCGTAAATACGGTGAAGAAAAGGTTCAGCAGACGCGAGCGGGTCCTGCCGTAGGAATTCGGGTCTCGGGCGGGCGTACCGTGGAAATGACTGGCGTTATTCAACACGTAGCGGTCGGCTTCAAACAACGTGTCTTCCGCGCAACCATAGCCTACAGGCCCGGTTGCCAGAAACAGCGCGCTCTGTGTGATGATCTCCAGCAGCCGCGCTTTATTCGGTACGTCGACTGGGTCCGCTGCCACTTCAGCGAATAGATTGACGTACTTGAATTCGGCGAAGTCGATCAGGTTGGCCGTAGCTGAATTATGCTGCGCGGATTTCCCTAATTCCTGGGTCGCATTCGCCAGATTCAATGCTCCACCGAGCAGCATGAGCGATAGACCGGAGGTGGGCTGCCTTTGGCTGCCGCAGCCATCGGTCAGCTCGAGCATCCGATTGCCCTCGGGGACGGTGCCCTCGACCGGCGACAAGCTCCAAGGCGCCCATCCGGCGATAATGCCATCGAGCGGTATACCAATACCCGAGCACTCTGAACCGGTGGGAGTAAAGCCGAAGAATGCGTCCGGGTTCTCATCGTTGAGCTGCAGTAGGCCCGGGACGCCATTGACCCCGTTCGCGATCCCCTGGATCACTGCGAAGCCAGTGCCCCCCGTGCCCGCGCCGCCCGGACCGTACGCGCCACAAATGTAGTCCGGGATGACCGTCGAGCCGAAACCGGGGTTGAATTGCGTGTTCGGACAGACGGCCGTCACCGGAAGCGTGGTGGAATTGAAATAGGGACTGCTCGGTATCCCAGGGGGACAAATCGCGCGCGGATCCATGGTGACGATACACACGTTCTCGGTGATTGTGCCCGCGCTGCCCAGGGCCGCCAGCGCGGCGAGCGCAGCGGGCGTCCCCGTGATCGTCTGATTGTCGCCACCGGTGATGTTGCAACTGGTGAGGCAGCCGGCAGCCGTTCCCGAGCCGCTGGTCTGGACGGTTCCAAATTGAAACGCCCCGCTGGAACAGGGCGTGGGGCGAGACTCCCCGCGCTGGTCAGTTGGCTGGCAGTTTGCAACGCCTGAACTGATGGCAGCGCTACCGGGGAGCAACGCCACCGTCTCCGTCGGGCCGCTGTTGCTGGCCAGCGGGCCGAGCTTCAGATTGGCGACGCTATTCTGGCTCGTCTCCTGCGTAAAGCCGCATGTGGCATCATCACTGAGGTTGTCACCGCCGTCGATGATCGAATTCCCAAAATAATAGGGATTGACGGCTTCGTTGCAGTTGCCGTCGGTCCCGCCCCCGGCGAGGATGGTGTTGGTGAGCGTGGCAATGCCGCCGTAGTTCAGGATTGCTCCACCCCGGCCGAGCCCACCGGTCGCGGTATTGTTGGAGAAGGTGCTGTTGGTGACGGTCAGTGTGCCCTGGGCTTGGGTAACCGCGCCCCCTACACCGGCCGAATTGCCGTAGAAGGTGCTGTTGATGATGGTCAGGGTAGCATAGGTAAAGATGGCGCCGCCCGACTGGGCTTGATTTCCGGAAAACGTGCTGTCCTCGATGGTCAGTGAGCCCGGATTTCCGGTTCCATACATGAAGATCGCCCCGCCTTCGGAGTACGGGCAATTGGCAGAGTCCGTCACGCAGTTGCCGTTGGCGATCGTCAGCGCACGGAGCGTCACCGCGGTTTGATAATTGATATTCATTATCTCGTACAAACCCTGGCCGCTGATGGTGATGTTCTGTGAGGTTCCATTGATCAACAGCGAGCGGCCAGTGACAAACGGGAGTATCGAACCAAGCGCAATCGTGCCGCCGCTGAGGCTGGGGACGAAGTTGATGACGTCGCTTGCGCCGTCGCCATTCGCGGCAGTGATGGCGTCGCGCAACGTAGCGCAACTGAAATTGGGAGCGGTGCCCGTACATCCGACAACGGCGTCGTTCGTGGTCGTAACGGTGTAAATGTTCTGTGGGATCTCCTCCTCCGCCTGGGCGATTCCGAACCCGAGCAACAGGGTCAAGACTGCGCTGCTCCAAGCGAGTTGTCGCACAACGGTATGCTTCATGATAGGTATCGCCCGACGATATTAAGTAACATGCGAGTCCTGACAGCCCCTGCGCCGGCTCGCTTTGAAGATTATCAGCCTGCACACTGCGCGCTGAGATTTGACCGTGTCAAGAAGAATCTGGCGGAGGTACGCGGTGGAATCTCAGGCTTTTTAATCGCGCACATCTGCCACAGGCTGCACCGTCACGATCGCGCTGTTGCTCCGGGCTTCTCGTGCGCCGCTCTGCCGCTGGTGCAGCTGCGTGAGGTAGCGTTGCGCGAGCTTGCGGTAAGCGGGTGGTGTGTCGGGATCCTTGCTGAGAACGTCGGCGCCGTGCCGCAGTAGCGACTCGGCCTCCGCATAGCGAGCGAGACCCGTGAGCGCGGCACCTTCGGCGCATTCGCCCAGAGCGGTCTTCCAATTCGTTGCCGACAACGTCGCCGTGAAGATCTCAACTGCCCTGTGCGCGGTAACGAGTGCGTCGGCATTCTGACCACGTGCAACCTGTAGAATCGCCACGGCGTCGAGGCTGCTGGCAATGTCGGGGTGTTCCTCACCGAATAGCCGGCGCCGCATCGCGAGCGAGTCCTGCAGGTCGTGGTCGGCTTCGGCGTAGTCACCGGCCTCTGTCAGCCAGGAGCCGAGCCGATTTTCGTAGCGCGCGACCTCGGGGTGATCACCGGGAAAGAGCTGTTGCAGGATGCGCAGCGCCTCGCGTTCGTTGGCGACGGCGGCCACGCGGTCACCGCGAGCATACTGCACGAAGGCGAGGTTGTTGAGCGTGCCGGCAACGTCTGGATGCAGTTCGCCGAGCGTTTGCTGCTCGATCGCGAGCGCCTCCCGGAACGCCGCTTCGGCTCCGACCAGATCGCCTTTGGTTTGGCGCACCCGGGCCAGGCTGGCCAGCGTAACGGCAATCAACGGATGCTTGTCGCCCAGCAGACGATGCCTCATTGCGAGTGCCTCGACATAGAGCTTTTCGGCGCCGTCGTAGTCGCCGTCCTCGTCGAGCAGCGCGCCAAGATTGTGGATCGCCAGGGCAAGTCCTGGATCGGGCTGTGAGGCGTTGAGTTCACGCTGCATATCGAGCGCCTCACGCATCACCGCAATGGCCGCTTTGCGGTGACCATTGTCGTCCATCACCAGGGCAAGATCCTGCAGCGTTCGCGCGATGTCGGCATGTGCCGGCCCGAGCAGCCGACGCTGAATGGCGAGCGCCTCGCGAAAGCTCTGCTCCGCTTCCTTGTAGCGGCCCTGGCTCTCCAGTACCTCGCCGAGCCCGTGCAGGGACTTTGCGAGTCCCGCGCGATTCTCCGCCGAATCCGGCTGCGACGATTGCCGAGCGATCGCCTCGCGATAGCTGCTCTCACCGGCATCGAAATCGGCCTGCAAGCTCTGCAGTTCGCCTAGATGGGTCAGTGAAGCGCTGAGGGCGCTCGGATCTGCCCCGGCGAGCTGACGTCGCGAATCTACCGCGCGCGCAAGCAGTGGCCGCGCCTCCCGATAGAGACCCAACTCCATGTACACCGTGCCTACGGTGTCCAGCAGCGTCGCCTGAATTGCGGGCTGCCGCGCCAGCTCTCGGTCGATCTGGCCTGCACCCTTATCTAACATCTCGCGCGCCGTTACCGTGTTACCGCGGGCCTCGCTCGGGTCCGAGATCTTGAACAGATCAACCAGGAACCGGGTGGTCTGCTTCGCGGTTTCCGCTTCCGCCTCCGCGCGCACGGTCTGCTGCCTCGCGGCTGTGCGCTGCATCAGGGCATACCCGGCCAGACCGCTGGTCACCACCATGCCGCCGAGTGCCGCGCAGGTGATGGTGAACAGCCGTCGGTTGCGCCGCTGCTGCTCGCGCCGCCGCAGCGCGTCGTAGCCGACGCCGAGTACTCCAGCAATGAGCTTGAGTTTGGCACTGCGCCTGCCGTCCTTACCCTCGCGAGCGTCCGCCGCGACCGGCTCGGTGCGGATTTCACTGAGCTCTTGCTGCGCGCCAAGCCGGAAGCGCAGCGCCGGCGGAAAACACTCTTCCGCGGCTCTGCCCGGCAGGTCGGTGGCGTTGGGTTCCCCATCGACGATCAGGCAGAAGATCCGGTCCTCGCGTCCCAGGCGCTTGAAAGCGATGATCTCCTCGTTGACCCAGCGGGATTTCGCGGCCTGCGGCGAGCAGATCACGATCTGGCATGCGGAACGCTGCAGGGCCTCACTGATGACTGCGCCCAGATCGGTTGCGCTTGCGAGCTCCTCACGGTCGCGGAATATGGGGGTAAGGCGTTTGGGAACGACGCCCTGTGCGGTGTTCGTGCCGATCAGAATCTTTGGCGGCCGATAGGACTCGAGACCCTTATGCAGCCAGTCGGCCCACCGGGAGTCTCGGTGGCTATAGCTGATGAACGCCCGATACTTTGGCTGATCCACGCGTCCTTGTTCCCTGTGCAGTGGCCAGCGAGTCGTTGTGAATCTGCAGCTGGCCAGGGACTGCCCCCCGCAATGTAGTCCCAAAGGCCTGACAGGTCCAAGTTTTCAGATGGGGAGGCGCACGCACCGCAACGTAAATCGGTACAATCCACCGGCAAGTACCTGCGTTAGAGCCGGTGTAGGGAGCAGAATCCATGGAGTCGGCGGTCCACGATCTCGACTCCGACATTCTGGGGATAAATCTTGCCGGTCGGATGGATCTCAATGGCACTCGAGAGATCGATCTTAAGTTCACGGCCCTTACTGCAACGCGTCGAGCGCGGATTCTGGTCGATTTATCCAACGTCACGTTTATCGCCTCCATCGGAATCCGCACGCTGATCAGCAATGCAAAAGCACAGAAGCTGCGCGGCGGCTCGATGGTGCTTTTCAAGCCGAACAATCTGTGCTGCAGGCAAGGCTCGAGCAGCTGCTGGAACTGGAACACTGGAT
>JBAUYT010000106.1:0-9055 GCA_049584935.1 Steroidobacteraceae bacterium | reverse complement strand
CAGAACCTGATGAGCTTCGTGAACCTGACCGGCACGCAGTCGTTGGGCGAGCATCTGCTGCTCACAGGCAATGCCTTCTATCGGTACCTGAATACCTTCGTCAGCAACGGCAACATCAACGACTCGTACCTCGAGGATAATTACGCCGGTCCGCCGACCGATTGCACCGATCCGGGCGCCAATGCCGCGACGCTTGCCTATTGCTCGCCGGGGCAGGATGCCACCTCGACTCTGACCCAGCGATCAACTGGATTCGGGCTGCAGCTCACCGATTCAAGCGATGTGCTTGGCTGGAAGAACCAGGCGATCATCGGCGCCGACTACGCCTATACGCAGGATACTTTTGCCGAGGCCGATCAATTCGGAGGAGTCGCCAGCGACCACTACCTGCTGTACGACGCCAGCCCTTTCAACAATCAGACTGTCATCTCGCTCGGTGGCAGCAACAGAATATTCGGCCTCTACTTTACCGATACCATCTCGCCGAGCGATCTATTTCATGTCACCGCGGCTTTGCGCTACAACAACAACACTGAAACGATCAACGGCTACTCGGTCGATACCGATCCGGCCGACTACGGTAACGGGTTCGGTGCGGCAACTTCGGTCAGTGGTGACCACTCATTCGCCCGTTTCAATCCGTCCATCGGTATGACGTTTACGCCGACCAACACGATGACCTATTACGCGACCTACAACGAGGCCAGCCGAGCGCCGAGCGTCATCGAGCTTGGCTGTGCAGATCCGAGCGTGCCCTGCGGCCTGCCGAACGACTTCGCCAGCGATCCGGACCTCAAGCAGGTGGTGGCGCGCACCTTCGAACTCGGTTTGCGCGGCAATCTCGCCGACCAGCGCCTCAACTGGTCGGCCGACGTCTTCCACACGGCCAACAGCAACGACATCCAGTTCATCGCGACCAGTACCAACGCCGGGTACTTCGACAATGTCGGCAGTACTCGTCGCGAGGGACTGGATCTCGCCTTCGGTGGCAAGCAAGGCGGCTTGATCTGGAAGCTCGCCTATAGCTACGTCGATGCCAGCTTTCAGTCCACCTTTGGCGTCAACGCCGAATCCAACAGCCTGGCCGACGCCAACGGCAACATCCTGGTGCATCCGGGAGATCACATCCCGCTGGTGCCACAGAACACTGGCCGGCTCGTCCTGGACTACGACTTCGGCAAGCACCTCGATCTCGGTGCGAACCTGATCGTCGTGTCCGGCTCCTACCTGCACGGGAATGAGAACAACGCCAATGTCGCCGGGACGACCGATGCCGCTTCTGGCGCGTACATCTCTAACACCGGAACGGGCTGGATTCCGAGCTATGCGCTGCTGAACTTCAACGCCAGCTATCGCTTCAGCGAGAACTTCGAGATCTTCGCGCGGATCGTGAATGCGCTCAACGAGCAGTATTACACCGCCGGATTCCTCACTTCCGACGCATACAATCCCAACGGCTCCCTGCGCACCAATCCGAATGACTGGACCAACGAGAATGGTGTGGTGCCAGGTGCCCCGCGTGGGATCTGGGCCGGGGTGCGCGTGCATCTCAACTAGCCGGCGGTCAGCCGGATCAGCGATTTTGATGACTACGATGTCGGCATTGGCCTGAGTTGGGCCGGTGGCGCCGACTCCGCCCACGGGGCAGGCGCACTCGCTGACGCGGAACTTGGCTGTTGATCCTTATCCGGGCAGCTTGTCCGCGGTTTTGGTCTCGAAGTCGCTTGCCTCGTGTCGCTCTCGCAGCTGGCTCCAGGGTTCGCCGGAGGTTCTGTTGACCATGCGTCCGCGCCTCACGGCGGGACGCGCCAGCAGCAGATCGCACCAGCGTTGCACGTGCTTGTAATCCTGCACACTCAGGAATTCGGCGGCGCCGCCGTAGGCCCAGCCCTTGGCCACGCTGGCATACCAGGGAAAGATGGCGATGTCGGCGATCGTGTAGGCGCTGCCGCCGATGTACTCGTTCTCGCTCAAGCGGCGGTCGAGCACGTCGAACTGGCGCTTGACCTCCATGGCGAAGCGATCGATTGCGTACTCAATCTTGGTGGGCGCGTAGACGTAGAAATGGCCGAAGCCGCCGCCCAGATAGGGTGCGGCGCCCATCTGCCAGAACAGCCACGACAGGCACTCGGCCCGGGCAGCGGTCTCGCGCGGCAGGAAGGCGCCGAATTTTTCCGCGAGGTAGAGCAGGATCGATCCGGATTCGAACACCCGGATCGGCGTCGGGGCGCTGCGGTCCATCAGGGCAGGAATCTTGGAATTCGGATTCACCGCCACGAATCCGGAACCGAACTGGTCTCCCTTGCCGATGTCGATCAACCAGGCGTCGTACTCGGCACCGCTGTGGCCTGCCGCCAGCAGCTCTTCGAGCAGAATGGTGACCTTCACACCATTGGGCGTGGCCAGCGAGTAGAGCTGCAGGGGATGTCGGCCGACGGGTAGTTCCTTGTCGTGTGTCGGCCCGGCAATCGGCCGATTGATGTTGGCGAACTGGCCACCGCTGGGCTTGGTCCAGGTCCAGACCGCGGGCGGAACGTAATCGGGCGGACTGCTCATTTCGATCTCCGGGCTGTAAGCGTCATGACCGGTAAGGGGCCTGCATTTTACGGTGCTGGCGGTCGCTCGTGGCTGCCTGTGCTGATGCTTTTCGGTGCCGAACTGGGCCTGCTTGTAATTCGTTCAAGATGCCGGCTTGTTCGGTGAAGACGCATAATGCGCACCAGGCGCATGGATCTCATGGGGGAGAAGGCATGGAGCTGGTCGTCAATGGCAACAACCTGCAGGTTTCCGTGCCCGGTGATACGCCGCTGCTCTGGGTCCTACGCGATCATCTCGGCATGACCGGCACCAAGTTCGGTTGCGGCATGGCGTTGTGCGGTGCCTGCACCGTGCACGTGGACGGGGAAGCGGTGCGGTCCTGCCTGCTGCCGGTTTCCTCACTGGCCGGCAAGCAGATCACGACCATCGAGGGTATCGGCGCCACCGAGCCGGGCAAGGCGCTGCAGCAGGCCTGGGTGGCGCTCAATGTGCCGCAATGCGGCTATTGCCAGGCAGGGCAGATCATGTCCGCGGCGGCGCTGCTCGCGAGGGCGCCTACGCCAAGCGATAGCGATATCGATGCCGCCATGTCGGGCAACATCTGCCGCTGCGGCACCTACCTGCGCATTCGCGCTGCCATCAGACAGGCCGCAGCTCGGCCGGGCGAGGCCCGATGACCGCGCCGGCACGCCCGCGGATCGAAATCGCCAGTCCGGCGCGCCGCGAGTTCCTGTTGCAATTGGGCGCGCTCGGCGGTCTGGTGCTGGTCGCAACCGCGCCCGCAGTGCTGAAGGCCGAGGATGTCAAGCAATACGGTGCCGACGGCATGCCGCACGGCTGGCGGGATGATCCGCTCATATTCCTCGCCATCGGCACGGACGGCATCGTCACCATCGTCGTGCACCGCTCGGAGATGGGACAGGGTGTGCGCACCGGCATGCCGCTCATCGTCGCCGACGAACTGGAAGCGGACTGGGCCCAGGTGCGCGTCAGCCAGGCACCCGCGGATGAAGACAAGTACGGTAACCAGGACACCGATGGCTCGAGGAGCACGCGCCATTTCTTCGAGCCCATGCGTCGCTGTGGCGCGGCGGCAAGAACCATGCTCGAGCTGGCCGCTGCCCACAGCTGGGGGGTACCGGTCATCGAAGTGCACGCCGCCAACCACCAGGTGGTGCATGCGCCCAGCGGTCGTACCTCGAGCTATGGCGCGCTGGCGCAGCGGGCTGCCAGATTGCCGGTGCCGCCGCGCGATTCGCTGCGCCTGAAGTCACCAGCCGAGTTCCGCTACATCGGCAAGGGCCAGACCTCCCTGGCGGATGGCTGGGATATCGCGACTGGCAAGGCGCAATACGGCATCGATGCGCACGCCGAGGGCATGTTGTTCGCGGTCATGGCGCGCTCGCCGGTGCTCGGCGGCACGATCGTCAGCGTCGATTCGACCGAAGCCGAAAAGATCCCCGGTGTCGTCAGGGTGGTCAGGCTCGAGGTCAACGAACCCAAGGCCGAATTTCACCCGCTGGCCGGCGTGGCCATCATCGCTACCGACACCTGGGTTGCGATCAAGGCGCGCAACGCGCTCAAGGTTCAGTGGCAGGACGGCCCCAACGGTAGCTACCATTCGGGCTCGTACCGCGCGCAGCTGGAACAGGCGGCGCGCAAACCGGGCAAGGTACTGCGCACGTCGGGAGATTTCGAGCGCGCATTCGCCAGTGCGCCGCGCAAGGTCGAAGCGGAGTACTACCTGCCGCATCTGGCGCACGCCACCATGGAGCCGCCGGCGGCGCTGGCACGCATCGACAACGGGCGCTGTGAAGTGTGGGCGCCCACCCAGGCACCCCAGGCAACCCGGGAGGATGTGGCCAAGCACCTCGGCTTGAGCTTGGACAAGGTAACAGTTCATGTCACGTTGCTAGGCGGCGGCTTCGGGCGCAAGTCCAAGCCCGATTTCGCGATCGAGGCGGCGCTGCTGTCGCGCGAGATGGGCGGCAGGCCTGTCAAGGTCATCTGGACGCGCGACGACGACCTGCACCACGATTACCTGCACACGGTTTCCGTCGAGCACCTGCAAGCAGGCCTGGACCAGGGCCGGGTCAGCGCGTGGCTGCACCGCAGTGTCGCGCCCAGCATTGCCTCCATCTTCGGACCCGACCCCAAGCATGAAGCGCCATTCGAGGTCGGCATGGGCCTGATCAACCTGCCGTACGATATCCCCAACCTCCGCATCGAGAATCCGGAAGCGGCGGCGCATACGCGCGTCGGCTGGTTCCGCTCGGTTTCCAATATTCCGCACGCCTTTGCGGTGCAGTCCTTCGTGGCCGAGTTGGCGGCCGCGGCGGGACGGAATCACCGCGATTTTCTGCTGGAGCTGATCGGGGCGCCTCGGCTGATCGATCCGGCCACGCAGGGTGACACGTGGAATCACGGCGAATCGCCCACGCGCTATCCGGTCGACACCGGGCGGCTGCGGCGCGCGATCGAGACGGTCACGCGCGAAGCCGGCTGGGGCCGGCCCTTAGCTGCGGGCAGCGGTCTGGGACTGGCCGCGCACTACAGCTTCGTCAGCTACACCGCAGCGGTGGTTGAGGTGATGGTCGACGCTCGCGGAGCGGTGCAGATCCCGCGGGTCGACGTGGCGTTCGACTGCGGTCCGCAGGTCAATCCGGAGCGGGTGCGATCGCAGCTCGAAGGTGCGGTCATCATGGGGCTGAGTCTGGCGCTGACCGGGGAAATCACTTTCAAGGACGGACGTGCGCAGCAGGACAACTTTCACATGTATCGGGTCATGCGCATGAACGAAGCGCCGCGCGAGATCCGTGTGCACCTGGTGCCGGCGACGGATTGGTCCGTGCCGCTCGGCGGCGTCGGCGAACCCGGAGTACCGCCGATCGCACCTGCTCTCTGCAATGCCATTTTTGCGGCCACGGGCAAGCGCATCCGGCAGCTGCCGATCAAGGACCAGCTGAGTCGCGCGTGACTGCGGCTGCGATTTCGATTGATTCGCTCGATGGCTGTCATAGAGAGAATCGAATTCAATCCGCCCGTCGTGCGCGGTAACGTCTCGTGGGTTGAATGATTTGCCAATCACACCGGAGAGAACAGCATGGCAACGGAAAAAGAGAGCATGGCAGCGGCCAGCAAATGCCCTTTTGCCAGCGGCACCAAGGCGCGCACGAATCGTGACTGGTGGCCGAACCAGCTGAACCTGCAGAGCCTGAACCAACATTCGCCGCGGTCGAACCCGATGGGCGAGGCGTTCGATTACGCCAGGGAGTTCCAGAGCCTCGACCTCGGTAGCGTCATCGACGACCTGCATGCCCTGATGACCGACTCGCAGGATTGGTGGCCCGCCGACTTCGGCCACTACGGCGGCTTGTTCATCCGCCTGGCCTGGCACAGCGCGGGGACCTATCGAGTAGCCGACGGCCGCGGCGGCGCCGGAGGCGGCCAGCAACGCTTCGCGCCGCTCAACAGCTGGCCGGACAACGCGAATCTCGACAAGGCCCGACGCCTGCTTTGGCCAATCAAGCAGAAGTACGGCCGCAGAATCTCCTGGGCGGACCTGTTCGTACTCGCCGGCAACGTTGCGCTCGAGTCGATGGGGTTCAAGACCTTTGGCTTCGCAGGCGGCCGTGCCGACACCTGGGAGCCCGAAGAGCTGTTCTGGGGGCCTGAGGGATCCTGGTTGGGCGATGAACGTTACAGCGGCGAACGCGAGCTGCAGAAGCCGCTCGGCGCAGTGCAGATGGGTCTCATCTACGTCAATCCGGAGGGACCCAACGGCAAGCCCGATCCCGTTGCAGCCGCGCGTGACATCCGTGAGACCTTTGCGCGCATGGCCATGAACGATGAGGAGACCGTGGCGCTCATCGCCGGTGGCCATAGCTTCGGCAAGACCCATGGCGCCGGCGATCCCTCCCTGATCGGTCCGGAGCCGGAAGGGGCCGGCATCGAAGACCAGGGCCTCGGCTGGAAGAGCAGGCACGGTACCGGCGCCGGCCCCGATGCCATCACCGGCGGGCCGGAGGTCACCTGGACACAGACGCCGACCCGGTGGAGCAATTACTTCTTCGACAACCTCTTCAAGTATGAGTGGGAATTGACGAAGAGTCCGGCGGGCGCCCAGCAGTGGCAGGCAAAGAACGCCCCCGCCATCATTCCGGATGCGCACGACCGCTCCAGGAAGCATGTACCGACCATGCTGACGACGGATCTCGCGCTGCGTTTCGACCCGGCCTACCAGAAGATCTCGCGGCGCTTCTACGAGCATCCGGAGCAGTTTGCGGATGCTTTCGCGCGCGCATGGTTCAAGCTCACCCACCGCGACATGGGCCCGATCGCGCGTTACCTCGGTCCGCTGGTGCCGAAGGAAGCCTTGATCTGGCAGGATCCGATTCCCGCCGTCGATCATCCTCTCGTCGATGACGCGGATATCGCCGCGCTCAAGGCTAAAATTCTCGCCTCCGGACTTTCCGTGGCCGCGCTGGTCTCGACGGCCTGGGCTTCGGCATCGACCTTCCGCGGCTCGGACAAGCGCGGCGGCGCCAACGGCGCGCGCATTCGTCTCAGCCCGCAAAAAGACTGGGAGGTCAACCAGCCAGGCCAGCTCAGGTCGGTGCTGCAGACACTCGAAGCCACGCAGAAGGCATTCAACGTGTCGGCAGCGGGCGGCAGGAAGGTATCGCTCGCCGACCTGATCGTGCTGGGTGGTTGCGCGGCGATCGAGAAGGGAGCGAAGGACGCCGGGGTCGACGTCAAGGTGCCCTTCACGCCGGGCCGCATGGACGCCTCCCAGCAGCAGACCGACGCCGATTCCTTCGCCCCGCTCGCGCCCGTGGCCGACGGTTTCCGCAACTACCTGCAGGGACCACAGCCCATGGCACCCGAGGAAGCCCTGGTGGATCGGGCGCAGCTACTCAGGCTCAGTGGGCCGGAAATGACGGTGCTGGTCGGTGGTCTGCGCGTACTCGGCGCCAATACCGGACAATCCAGGCACGGCGTGTTCACCAGCAGGCCCGGAACGTTGACGAACGACTTCTTCCTCAACCTGCTCGACATGCGTACGGAATGGCGGCCTGCCGGCTCCGATGGCGTGTACGAGGGCCGCGACCGCAATAGTCGCGAACCGAAATGGACCGCTACCCGCGTCGATCTCATCTTCGGCTCGCATTCGCAGCTGCGGGCATTCGCGGAAGTCTATGCCTGCGAGGATTCGAAGCGGCAGTTCGCCACTGACTTCGTCGCGGCATGGAACAAGGTGATGAACCTCGATCGCTTCGAGCTGGCCTGCGCCAATTAGCCAACCAGGCCGGCCATGCCTTGTTGCTATACTGCCGCCCGACCGCTTCAACCTCAGACACTGCACGCTCAAGACTGTGACATTCGCTAGCGCTGCGCGCCGCGTCGGTGTGCTAAATCTCCTCTAATGAGGCGTTTGCGCTCGCTGTTGGCTGTGCTCGTGTCTGCGTGGCTGTTCGCTGCACCCGCTGCCGCCTGGGCCGCCGGTGACTTGATTCCGCGGCCGGCCGCGCTCGAGCCGGACGTGCAATTCTGGATCAAGGTCTACAGTCAGATCACCACCAATGAGGGGTACCTGCACGACCAGTACAACCTCTCGGTCATCTACGAGACCCTGCACTTCGACGCCGATACGCCCGTGCACGAGCGCAAGGCGCGGGTCGAGGCACAGCGGGACCGCATCGTGGAGGCGCTGCGGCATCTGGGGTCGGGTGCAGCGCCTGCCAGTGCCGACGAGCAGAAGGTGCACGATCTCTGGCCGCCGGACACGGCGCCGGCACGGTTTGCCGAGGCGGTCGACGACGTCCGCTTCCAGCTCGGCCAGTCGGACCGCTTCCGCGCGGGGCTCCTGCGCGCAGGCACCTGGGAGGCGCACATCGCCGAGGTGCTGGCCAACTTAGGGCTGCCGGCGGAAATCGCGGCCCTGCCGCACGTCGAGTCGTCCTTCGATCCGGCGGCTTACTCCAAGGTAGGTGCGGCGGGCCTGTGGCAGTTCATGCGCTCGACCGGCCGGCGCTTCATGCGCGTCGACAACTCGGTCGATGAGCGGCTCGATCCCTTCCGCGCCACGGAGGCAGCGGCCCAGCTGCTGAGCTACAACTACCGGCTGCTCGGAACATGGCCACTGGCGATCACCGCTTACAACCACGGCGCCGAGGGCATGCTGCGCGCGCGCGAACAGCTCGGCACGGACGACATCGTCCGGATCCTGCACGAGTATCACAGCCCGACGTTCGGTTTCGCCTCGCGCAATTTCTACGTCTCGTTCCTTGCCGCGCTGACCATCTCGCAGAATCCCGAGAAGTACTTCGGCTCGCTGCATCAGGCCGCCGAGCCGCAGTTCGTTGAGGTCAGAATGAGTTCGAGCGCACCGAGCGCGACCCTGGTCAAGGCGCTGGGCGTGGACCGGCAGACCTTGCGCCAGCTCAACCCGGCGCTTCGGGCCGCCGTCTGGAACGGGCAGCGGCCGGTGCCGGCCGGTTACGTGGTGCGTCTGCCC
>JBAUYT010000105.1:0-3616 GCA_049584935.1 Steroidobacteraceae bacterium | reverse complement strand
TAATACGCGTCCTTCCCAGCGACGGCCAGGTAGCTCAGTTGGTAGAGCAGCGGACTGAAAATCCGCGTGTCGGTGGTTCAATTCCACCCCTGGCCACCACTAAGCAACTAATTTTCAATAACATTCTCATCGAGCGTTTTCAGTAGCTTCGGGGGGTGTGCCAGGAATGTGCCATGGATCTGCGCATTACCCACATACGCGGCCGAATGATCGGCCGCCAAATGGGCGTAGCGCCTCACCATGCGTTCTGTCTCCCAGCCCCCGAGTTCCTGCAGAGCAAACAGCGGCGTGCCGCTCTGGATGTGCCAGCTCGCCCAGGTGTGGCGCAGGTCGTGAAATCGAAAGTCTTCCAGACCCGCGCGCTTCAGCGCGAGGTACCAAGCCCTCGTGCTGACCTGCTTGATAGGCTCTCCCAGGTACGAGAACAGGTGCGAAGGATGCTTGCCCGCCTGGCGCATTACGACGTTCATCGCCATGTCGTTGAGCGGCACGGCGATCGCCTTCCTCGCCTTCGCCTGATCGGGGTGGACCCACGCGAGCTTGCGTGACAGATCGACCTGATCCCAGATCAAACCTGTTACGTTCGCTGCGCGTAAGCCCGTCGCCAACGCGAAGGTGGCCATGTCGCGCAGATGCGGTGGCAACTCGCGCAGCAGCATGAGCGCCTGAGCCTGGCTCAGGAATCGAATACGCCGCGTCGGCTCCTTCAAGAGCCGGATTGTCGGGGCCCGATCGAGCCATTCCCAGTCGCGCACGCAACGGCGCAGAATCGCCCGCAAGAGCGCCAGGTGTCGATTGACCGTCGCGTTGCTGCATCCTTCCGCCTGCTTCGACTCGATGATCGCATCAACCATCGTCCGATTGATGCTCTCCAACTGACGATCGGCCAGAAAGCGATGTGGAGCTGCCCCGTTTCGGTGGACACGTGAGTGTCTTAGTTCCTGATTCCGTCTTCCCCGATTTCATCGATCTTACCCCGCAGCGCGGTCTGCCGCCGGTAGGCGGCTGCGTATTCCGGTGATGGTGACCGGCGATTCCGATTTATCGTGACCGGTCTGGCACGCAGTGAAGTGCTCGGTGTTGATGATAACTCAGTCGGTCACGATGGGCGTCGTGTCGGAACGGGTTTTGGGCTCTTTGGTGGTGCGGCGTAGGGACTCACCCTTGAGGGTCAGGCGATGGGCGTGATGCAGCAGCCGATCCAGGATGGCGTCAGCGATCGTCGCGTCACCGATCCAGCCGTGCCAGTGCTCGATGGGCAGCTGAGCGGTGATGATGGTGGCGTGTCGCTCGGCACGATCGTCCATGATTTCCAGCAGATCTTCTCGGCCGTAAGGTTCCAGGGGCTGCAGCGCCCAGTCGTCGAGGACCAGCACCTCGATTTTGGCGAGGGCCAGGAGACGGCGTTTGTGGGTACCGTCCCCGCGGGCGATGCGCAGCTCCTCGAGCAGTCGCGGCAGACGTGCATAGAGGGCGGTATGGCCAAGCCGGCAGGCCTTTTGCGCCAGCGCACAGGCGAGCCAGGTTTTGCCCACTCCGGTGGGACCGGCGATAAGGATCGGTTGGCCGCGCTCGATCCACTGGCCATGGGCAAGGCTGGTGATCAGCCGAGCATCCAGGCCGCGGCTGGCGCGGGTGTCCAGATCTTCCACACACGCCTGGGCGTATTTGAAGCGCGCCTTGGCCAGCAGCCGCGTGAGACGCCGGCCGTCCCGGTGTGCGGCTTCGCGTTCCACCAGCAGCGCCACACGATCCTCGAAGGCGAGCGAGTTGCTGCTGGGCAGCGTCACCTGCTCCTCGAAGGCGCTGGCCATACCCTCCAAGTTGAGCGCTCGCAGTTGGGTCAGAGTCTGTTGCACGATCATGTGTCGGTTCCTCCTGTGTTCATTGGTAATACTTCGGCCCGCGCAGATGCGCATGCTCAGGCGCGCTCCAGTCGGCTTTCTCACTCACCGCTAAACTCTCGGTGCGTTGCTTCAGGATCGAAGCTACGGTTTGATAGCGGGCGCTGCCCAGCAGCAGCGCTCGGGCGCAGGCCGCCTCCAGACGCAGCGCGCCATGTTGTCGCTCCAGGCGCAGCAGTCCCAGGCAGGCCCGGTAGCCTTGTTCCGGATGCGGCCGGGAGGCCAGGATGTGGCGGATCACCTCGGCGCAGGCCGCACCGTGCTGTTCACCCCAGCGGATCAGACGGCCGGGTGACCACTCCAGATGCGCACGGTGCGCGGCGGGCAGATGCTCCGGCAGCGTCGTATGCGCATAGCGCGTAAAGGAGCGCGCGTGAGAGGCCACGCGCGCTCCGCGGTAGAGGATCTCGACACTGCGGGCCGTGGCGCGCACTTCGACCTTCTGATGCACCAGGGCCTGGGGCACACTGTAGAAGTGATCCTCGATGGCGATGTGGTAATCGATGTTCACGCGCGCCTCGTAGTAGCGGGCGAACTCGTAGCGGCTGACCGGAAGCGCCTTGAGGGCCGGGCGATCGAGTTGCTGGTAGGCCATGAGGCGCGAGCCCGGCAGGCGTTTGAAGGCTCGGGTATTCAGATCGGTAAGCAGATCGCCGACGGCGCCATCGACGTCGCCGAGCGTTGCGAACACGCGGTCACGCAGTCGAGCGAGGATCCAGCGCTGCACGATCTGCACCGCCACTTCGACCTTAGCTTTATCCTGCGGCCGGTACGGGCGCGCCGGCAGCACCGCTGTACCGTAGTGGCGGGCCAGATCCTCGATCGTGGCGGATGCGCGTGGCTCGTAGCGGTCAGGATCGGCAATAAGTGCCCGGGCGTTGTCCGGCACGATCAGCGCCGGCACGCCATCGATAAATTCCAGCGCCCGCACCAGCGCCCCGGTCCAGTCGATGAGCCGCTGGTGCGCCGTGGCACAGGCGAAGGTGTAATGCGAGGCGCCCAGGGCGGCAACAAAGATCTGTGCCCGGTCGCCTTCTCGCCCGTACGGGATCGTCTGGCCGGCATAATCGACGAACAGCTTCTCGCCGGCTCGATGCACCTGGCGCATCGAGCGGCGCAGGCTCGCCACGTAATCTCGGTATAGATCTGTGAACTGCGAGTAGCGGTAGGTCCGGCCCTCGGCATTGGCGCTGGTGTATTCCTGCCACAGCAGCATCAGCGTCACGCTCGGGCGCTTGAGCTCGGCGTGCACGTGAGCAAAGTCCGGCGCGATCCGGCCGCCGTAGCAGCTCGGCCGCGGCGCCGGGGCGATCCGGGCCAGCACCTCAGTGTCCGACAGCCCCAGCAGCTCCCTGGGTTCAAGGCCGGCGCGCTCGATGCGCCCCACATACTTGGCCACCACGCCCTTGGAGATCGCCAGCGCCCCGGCAATCTGCTCGTGCGAGAGGCCCGCCTGGTACTTCAGTCGGATCAGTTCTCGGATCTTGCGCATGCTCAGTGCTCTTGTCGGCATCGACCCTCTCCGGTGCCAAAACCGGCGAGGGTATCCCCTTGAGCACTTCAGCTGCGGTCAGCCCCGAACGGCCGCTGCCGCCGTTCCGATCGACCCCAAAAAACCGGTCACGCCAAATCGGAATCGGCGGTCACGCGAATTTGGAATCCCCGGTCACGTCAAATCGGAATCAGCGGTCACGACCGACCGGAATACGCAG
>JBAUYT010000104.1:0-1832 GCA_049584935.1 Steroidobacteraceae bacterium | reverse complement strand
CTCCTCACCCTTGTCGACATAGGCAAAGAGCAAGAAATAGGCGCGAGACAGATCAACCCATGCTGCTGTGTAGTTTGGGTCCAGGCTGATGGCTCGTTGCAGCACTCGGATGGCCTGGCGCGTATCCGCTTCGGTCTGGCGTGCGTTCAAAAACCGCCCTTGCAGCAGCAGTGAGTAGGCATCCACATTGGTGGTCCGGTCGCTGGGCGGTGTGTTTGCGAGCAGCGTCGCCTTGAGTGCCTGCACGACGGCCGCAGCGATCTCGTCCTGAACCTGGAAGATATCGTTCAGATCCCGGTCGTAGGTCTGCGACCAGACATCGTAGCCGCTATCGGCCTGGATCAGCTGCGCGCTCACGCGCACTCTGTGGCCGGACTTGCGCACGCTGCCCTCGAGCACGTGGGACACATGCAGTTTCTGTGCGATGGTCGCGATGTCTTCGGATTTTCCCTTGAAGTAGAACGAGGAAGTCCGCGCCGGCACCCTCAGACCGTTGATCTTGGTCAGCATGTCGATGAGTTCCTCCGCCAGGCCGTCGGAGAAATACTCCTGGTCCTTCGTCTCGCTCATATCGGTAAACGGTAGTACAGCGATGGATTTATCGGTCGCGACGTAGGTGCCTGGAGCGGTCACCGTTACCTGGGCCCGGCTCTCGCGGTATCGTGTGGAGATCACTGTGGCGAGAATTGCGGCGAGGGCTACAACGCTGACCCCAAGCAGCGCTCGATGGCGACGCACGAACTTATGGGCTCGATAGCCGACTCTCGCCGGTCGCGCCTGGATGGGCCTGCCATCCAGGTGACGTCGCAGATCCTCAGCCAGCGCCGCAGCGCTCGGATAGCGCTGCGCCGGATTCCTCGCCAGCGCCTTGAGCACGATGGCATCGAGGTCCCCGCGCAATTGCCGCGCCGCAAGCTGGGGTGTGGCCGTGCGCATGGCGGGGGCTGCCTGTTCGAGCTGCAGGCTTGGCTTCTTAATCTCGAGCGTAGCGATGGCCTGATCGAGCGCCCCGATCGAGGCCGCGCCCCTGAGCCGATAAGGTTGGGTGCCGGTCAGCAGTTCGTAGAGCAAGACGCCCAGCGAGTACAGGTCGCTGCGCGCATCGACCGCATCGCCGCGGAGCAGCTCCGGACTTGCGTAGTCCGGGGTCAGCGCCCGGCCATAGACGCTCGTCAGCGCCAGCGGCCCCGTTTCGTCCCCCTCTAACATCCGGGCAACGCCAAAATCTAGCAGCTGCACCTGGCCGGAGGCGCTCACCAGGATATTGGAGGGCTTGAGGTCGCGATGGATGACCTGTCTGTCATGGGCGTATTGCACGGCCTCGAGCACCTGCAGGAAAAGTCCCAGTCGCTCAGGAATCCCCAGGCGGTGTGCGTCGCACCACCGAGTCAGCGGCTCGCCCTGCACATACTCCATTGCCAGGTAGGGCAATCCCTGCGGATCGATCCCCGCATCGTAGAGACGCGCAATATGCGGATGCTCAAGGGTTGCCAGAATGTCGCGCTCGCGCGCAAATCGTGCCTCGAGGCCGGCTTGCATGCGAGTCAGCAGCGGCAGCTTCAGTGCCACCTCGCGCGTGAACGCCCCATCGGCTCGCCGGGCCAGCCACACTTCCGCCATGCCGCCGGCGCCTAGTAGTCGGATCAGTTCGTACGGGCCGACCCGAGCGCCGGGCTTCAGACCGCTGGCGGGTGGAGCATTCGGCTCGATTGCGGAGCCGAGCTTCGGCAGGGTCAGGAGATCGCTTTGTACCTGGGCTGCAGTATCCTCCGGCAGCAACGCTTTCCTCAGTGGGGGTGCCAGGTCGCGATGTTCGAAGGGCAGAGCCTCCA
>JBAUYT010000103.1:0-9561 GCA_049584935.1 Steroidobacteraceae bacterium | reverse complement strand
CTGCTCGGTGAAGCACGCGTGCGGCTGACCGAATCCAATCCAGTGCTGGCAGCTGCGCGCATTCGCACCCTGACGCGCCAGCGCAGCATCGTGCTGCTGCTGACGGATCTGGACGATACGGCCATGGCGGGGCCACTGCTGGCAGCGGTGCGGCTGCTTGCGCCCAAGCATCTGCCGTTCATCGCCAGTGTCTCGAGCGTGGCCGCGCCTGCCTTGGCGCGCCGGCCGGCGGAAGACGAGCTGGATGTGTATCAGTCGATTGCCGCGCAGCGCTACTGCAGCGGACTGTCACGCAACGTCGATGCGCTGCGCGTCGCCGGCGCGGCCTGCGTGCTGGCGCCCGCAGCTACGCTCGATGCCGCGGTGCTGAATGCCTACCTGGAGTTTCGCCGCCGCCGGCGTGTCTGACGGCTACGACTGCGGTCGCCGTATGCCGCCGCGCCGCCCCAGCCACAGCAGCATCAGGCTCCAGTAGCCAAGGCCGATCAGCGCGCGCAGCCACAGCGGCACCGCCGGGTCGGGCGAGACGAAGCCCTCGATGAAGCCGCAGACGATCAGCAGCAGCGCGCACGCAAACAGCGCCGGAAAGATCTGGTGCGCGGCGCGGCGGAACGACTCGCGCCGCGACGGCACCTCGGGTCGGATCAGCGATTCGCCAAGCGCGGTGCCGGCGGCGGCCGCAATGCACATCACCGAAATCTCGACCGGTCCGTGCGCCAGCACGAACTTGAGCAGCTCGCCGTCGAGGCCATGCTGATGCGTGTAGGCGAACAGCGCACCGAGCATCAGGCCATTGATGGCGGTGATGTAGAAGGCGCCGAGCCCGAAGAATACGCCGGTGCAGAAGGCGAACAGACTGACGGCGATGTTGTTCGACAGGATGTGCACCGACAGCACCGACGAGGGCGCGATATTGAACATGCCCTCGGTCCAGAGCTGGCCGTGCTCCACCTTGTCGATCATCGCGTCGCTTGCGACCAGGCCGATCAGCTCCGGATATTGCGCAATGAGCCAGAAGCCGGCGCCCGTGCAGAGTACGAACAGCAGCGCGATCCACAGCACCGTCGGTCGCAGCGCGCGCATCGTCGCCGGCACCCCGTCTCGCAGCAGCAGCCGCAGGCGCGCGGCCAGCGCGCGGTGCGAATCGCTGTCGATGGCGGCGTGCGCACCGGCGTAGAGTGCTTCGAGGCCGGCCGTGGTGTTCGTGTTGGGCAGCAGCCGGCGCGCCGTGGCCAGGTCGCCCGCGAGTGCGCGGTAGCGCTCGATATAGCCCTGTGCTTCATCGACCCTGAGGCTGCGCGGGCGCAGCCGTCCGATGGACGACCACGCCGCCCATGTCGGCTGGCGGCGCCGTAGCCAGGTGTTGGCTGCCGTGGCGGGCGCGCTCATGCGGAGCGGCTCATGCGGCCGGGCTCACACGGCCGCCCGTCGTCAGCGCGCGCAGGCGCTGCAGCAGTTCGTCATCACCCAGGGTCTCGAACGCGCCGGCGGCGCCGTCGGAATGTGCGCGTGCCAGCAGCTTGCGCGCCAGTTCCGTGCGCCGTGCCCGCGACAGCGAGGCCCAGCGCTCTCGCAGCTCGCCGGCCAGCTCGACCAGCCGCGGATCGAGCTGGCTGTCCGCGCCCTGCGATTGCAGGCGCGCCAGCAATTGCGCCTGCGGCGCCTGGTCGAGCACCAGAATCGTGCCCGCCGCCATATCGCCGATGCGCACCCGCTGCCGCGTGACCAGGCAGCTCAGTAGCCCGACCAGGTAGAAGCCCGGCAGCATGTCGACCAGACGGAAGATATTGCGGATCAGGATAGCGGCGCTGCCCGGCTGGCCACCGCGCGACGTCACCAGACGCGCGCCCGCCATGCGCTTGCCTGGTGTGCGGCCGTGCATGAGCAGTTCCAGCAACGGATGGTAGAGCAGGTAGATCATCAGCGCTGGCCAGCCTGTCAGCAGACCGGAATAACCTTTGAATAACCGCGTATCGTGTCCGTACAGACGCAGCAGCAGCCAGGCGACGGCCAGCCATGCCAGGCTCAGCAGCAGACGGATGTGCCAGTCGATGATGAATGCATAGCTGCGCGTGCCGGGTCCCGCGATCGATAGATTCAGGTCGATGCCGGTGAGCCCGGTGACCGTCAGTTGCTCGTCGTTGTCCACGCGCCGCAGTGTCGCAGGAGCGCTCCAGGCCCGTCGTGGCTCCATTTCACCCTATGAGCCGCCAGCGGCGCCAGACCCTGCCGGCCACATCTGCTACCTTTGCGCATCGCCAGGCGCCGTGAGGGTGCATTGTAAGGATGTATCAGAAGCCAACGCGGCCCGCTCAGATCGGCAGCATCATCGACGATGCGGTCAAGCTCTACCGCGCTTCCTTCCGACGCTGTGCGCCGATTGCGGTGCTCGGAGCGCTGGTGTCGGCCGCGCTCGACCTGTTCGTCGTGGCGTTTGCGCACCACGAAGGCATGCCGTTCAACAACCTGGAAGCTTCGCTGCTGGTGTACCAGCAGCCGCCCATCATAGCGCTCGGCTTGCTGCAATCCGTGATTCTGCTGGGGCTGTTCGGCGCGCTGCTGGTAACGCAGAACGCCGTTGCCAATGGCGTCGACTCCGTCAGGTTCGGTACCGCCGTCGCCGTCGGCTTCACGCGCCTCGGGCGCTTCGTCATGGCTACCGTCGTCTACGTGGTGATCACGGCGCTGGGCTGCCTGCTGATCGTTCCGGGTATTTACGTCGGCAACGTCTGGAGCCTCTACCCGGCGGCGATCTTCGTCGACGATGCCGCCGGCCTCAATTCGCTCGAGATCAGCCGACGCCTCACGGCGGGCTGCTGGTGGCACAGCGCCACCGTGCTCGGCGTGGCGGCGGCAGTGGTGCTGATCTTTGCGATGACCGCGGATTTTGCCGCCGGTCTGATCGAACTCGCGGGCAGCCCGGGCGTCGCCGCGGTCCAGAGCGCCATGCAGCTGGTCGGTGATGCTGCGGACATCATCGTGCTGCCGATGATGCCGGCGACGCTGCTTGCGCTCTACAACGATCTCAAGCTGCGGCAGCGCGCCAACCCGCGCGCTGACGCCGGCCCTCGTTAGCCAATGATGGCCTTGAGGCGTTGCGAGCGCGAGCCGTCGGCCACTTCGGCCACCCGCCGCAAGAGTGCGTGCGCGTCGTGCACGCTCAGGGCCTTGCTCAGCAGGTAACCCTGCGCATCCTGGCACTCGTGTTCCTGCAGGAACATGAGCTGCGGCAGGCTCTCGACGCCTTCGGCGGTAACGCTGATGTGCAGCGCGCGTGACATCGTGATGATGGCCGCTGCGATGGCCCGGTCATCGCTGCGTTCATTGATGCTGGTGACGAACGAGCGGTCGATCTTGAGCCGGTCGACTTCGTAGTGGCGCAGGCGGCCGAAGCTCGAGTAGCCCATGCCGAAATCGTCGATCGCTATCGTGATTCCCAGGCCCTTGAGCTGCGCCAGCGCCTTTTCGGTCCAGCTCTCGTCGGCCATGACCACCGACTCGGTGATCTCGAGTTCCAGCAGCCGCGGATCGAGGCCGCTGCCGCGCACGATGGTGGCGACCTTCTGCGGAAAATCCGCCTGCCCGAACTGCTTGCCAGAAACGTTGACCGCCATGCGGCCGCAGGGCAAACCCTCGTCGTGCCAGATCTTGGCCTGGGCGCAGGCCGTGCGCAGCACCCAGTCGCCGATCGGCAGGATCAGCCCGGTGTCGTCGGCCACTGGTATGAACTCGACTGGCGGCACCGATCCGAGTGCCGCGCTCTTCCAGCGCAGCAGCGCCTCCATGCCCGAGATGCCGCCGGTGCGCACGTCGAACTGCGGCTGATATTCGAGCGAGAACTCGTTGCGCTCCAGGGCGTCGCGCAGGCGCTCCTCGATGGTGAAGCGCTGCAGCGCCGCGGCATTCATCGAGCCCTGGAAGTAGGCGTGCGAGCCGGCGGTCTTGCGCTTGGCGAAGTACATCGCCAGGTCCGCGTTGCGCATCAGGGTTTCGGCATCCGCGCCGTCGCGCGGATACAGCGCAATACCGACACTCGGGGTCACCACCAGCGAGGCCGACCCCAGGGTCACCGGCTCGCGCAGCGCCTGGATCACGCGCGTGGCCACCGCGCCCGCATCGGCAGCGTCCTTGATCGATGGCAGCAGCACCAGGAATTCATCGCCGCCGAGGCGCGCCAGATCGTCGCGCCGTCCGGCGCCATCGCCGCCGCCGTCACCGTCACGCAGCGTTGCGCGTAGCCGCGAGGCCACGACGTTCAGCAGCTCGTCACCAACCGCATGCCCGAGCGTGTCGTTGACGCGCTTGAAGTTGTCCAGATCCAGGTACAGCACTGCCAGCGAGCCGCAGCGCTCCTGCGCCGCAGCGATGGCGCCGGTCAGGCGCGTGCGTGACTGCTCGCGGTTCGGCAGCCCGGTGAGCTGGTCGAAGTGGGCCAGGCGCAGGATGCGCTGTTCACCGCGCCACTTGGCGGCCAGCGCAATCGTCAGCTGGCGCACCTCGTGTGGATGAAACGGCTTCTGCAGATAGGACAGCTTGTCCTCTGGCGGCACGATGCCGCCGACGTCGGTCGGGTCGACGTCGGAATAGGCAGTGCAGATCACGATCTCGATGACCGGGTCGATCTCGCGGATGCGCGCCGCCGCCCAGATGCCGTCCTTGCCGGGGGGCATGCGCATGTCGAGGTACACCACTGCGAACGGCCGATCCGCGGCCAGCGCCTGCTCGACCTCGCGCACTGCGGCCTCGGCCTGCTGGCACAGTACCGCTTCGAATTCGATCTGCGAACGATGCGCCGGTGCGGCAGCGGCCGGTTTGCGGAACAGGCGCGTTCGCAGCTCCGACAATGCCGATGCATGGGCCCTGCCGGCGCCGGCTGATTCCCTGGCGAAGATCTGTCGATAGGCGTCGCGCACCTCGGGCTCGTCGTCCACGATCAGCACGCGAATGAGTTGCGCAGTTGTTTCGCTCATGGGTCTTCGGGCTACGTGCAGCTGCCGCAGCCCGACCGGGTTGAAGTCCTCCCGCACCAGGGCGCGACTTTCCAACGGATATTCATCGCGGAATGTATCGGCCGCGACCGCCGGACAATGAGGTCAGAGTGCGCGCCGATGGCGGAAATCGACCCCGGTGCGCGAGGTCGCGACCGCCGTCACATTCGCAGGCGCATGCCGCGATGCAGCATCAAGCCAAAGGGATCCTCAGCCGGGGTTTTCCGCGGAGCAGGAAATACAGTTGCGGCCGCCGTTCTTGGCGGCGTACAGCGCCGTGTCGGCGTGCTTCAGAATGCTTTCGAGGCTCGTGGCATCTTGCGCGTGGGCGACGCCGATCGACACCGTGATGATGCCGAGCGTCTCCGGGCGATCGAACGGCCGCAGGCGCCCCTGCATGAGCTTGGTGCGGATCTGCTCGGCGACCGCCATGGCACCCGCCAGATTGGTCTCGGGCATCAGCACCGCGAATTCATCCCCGCCGAGACGCGCGGCGATGTCGGCGCCCTTGATCCGGCTGCGCAGCACCTGCGCGAAAGCGCGCAGCACCTGATCCCCGACGAGATGTCCGTGGGAATCGTTGATCTGCTTGAAGCGATCGAGATCGGCCAGCAGCAACGCGGCGCCGGGTAGTTGCTCGGTTGATTCGTAGACCTTGCTGATGGCCTGCTCGAATCCGCGGCGATTGAACAGCCCCGTCAGCGGATCGTTGACGGCCTCGGCCTGCGCGCGCTCGAGGTTCTGAGTCAGGGTGACGACTTCGCCGGCACTGGTCTCGAGCTGCTGCGCCAGCGAGCGGTTGGAAGCGCTGATTTTCTGCGTTTCCGCCAGCACTTCGGCCACGATTTCGTTGATCGACTCGAGCGAGGGCATGGCGCGCAGGCGGTTCGAATGCTCGCCCAGCGTCTCTTCGAATTGGGCGGCGTGCAGTCCAGTTTGCGAGATGGCGGCGGACGCCTCGCGCATGAGCCGGTAGAGCCGCTCCTGCGCCCGTTCCATCGCCTCGCGCTCTCGCGGCACGATGTGCTGCAGATACAGTTGACGCGCGTCGGCTTCCGACAGCGGCGTGCCGCTAGCCTGCCGTGCCTCGATGGCCTGGCTCAGCGCCGGATTGTTGCCGGACGCGTGCTCGTACCATAGCCGGTAATTCTCGGGGGAAAAGCCGGCCTGCTGGCGTCCCATGAAGCCGACCACGAGCCGAAATAATTCTGCGCTACGCTCCCTGCTATCCGCGTGGGCCATGCTGCGTCGGAACCTTCCCTGTCTGCTGCGGTTCTCGCCACCGGAGCAAAACACCGGCTGGCTTATGTTTGTGTCGACAATTTTCCGAGGATCTTAAAGGTTCGTTCGCAATTGCGGGAGGTCAAGCACAAATAATTCTGCGCCAGCGGAGATATTCCGGGATTTACTGGCATTAAAAAGATTTGCATTTCGCCAGCCGAAAAAAAACCCCGACGTGCGGGGTTTCAGTCTCTACCTAGTCGACACAGGTCTGTCTCGGATGGACATCAATTGTGCAGACCTGAGCGTCCGGCCTTAAAAGGCCCATCCCGAAAGTGCGGGACGTGCGCGTTAGTTCGCGCCTGAGACCACTCGCGGCAGGCACCAAAAGTTGGCATGCCGCAGCCTGTGTCCATCCGGACAGCCCGAGTTTCTCAATCGATACTGATACTGTTCCTGTCCGTTTTTTGCCGCAACATCTCGCGTCGCGGCATGTGGAGCCGACTATAGCCGCTCCACCTGGACAAAACTATAACGGATCAATGGATTGACACGAACTCGTCGCAAAACTGCGACGTCAGTCGCAATAAGGGGGGCGTTAAATGTGGTGCGGATGACACGAGGGTCCGCAGGCCGGTGCCAGGGAAATATGTAAAGCCCGGCGACTGTCAGCCATCGCGCGGGGCCTAGAATCCCTGCCATGTTCATGCTGTTGCCGGCCCCACACTCGGATCGACCCGCGTCCGCCGCCAGCCGGGCCGCGGTGCTGGGCCTCCTGGTGATGCTGGCTTCGGCAGCCGGGGCGCGGGCGGCTGCATCGGGCACTTCAGGGACGCCCGGCACGGCCTCGGCGGCGCCACCGATGGCAGCGGCGACCGCCTCGACGCGTCGGGTTGCCACCTTGAACGCCCGTTGGCGCGCCCAGCTTACCAAGCGGGAGCTGGATGCGGCCGAGGCACTCCTGCGCAAGCGCCTTGCCACCCTGCCCGAGGACAGCCAGATTGCGCTGCTCCGGGATCCGCAGCAGCTGACGCTGCGCGTGCCGGCAAGTGCCCTGTTCGACGCCGACAGCACGCAGCTCAAGCCCGACATCCTGCAGCAGCTGCCGCTATCTGCCGCGGTCGAGCTGCTGCGCCGACGTTACCGCCTGGTCGGCCAGATCAACGTCTACTCCGACGGTATTGGCGGTGAGATAGCCAATCACGGGCTTACCGAGCAACGCGCGCTGGCGCTGCTGGGCGCGTTGCGTAGCACGCCCATTCGCGCCACGCGGCTTGCAGCCGCGGGATTGGGCGCTGAAGCCGAGATTGGCAGCGACGAGACGCCCGAGGGGCGCGAGCAGAACCGGCGGGTGGAGATGGTATTCGCGCTACGCCGGCCGGGAACACCCCGGCCGGGGAGCTAAGCGAAGCAGGCAGGCGTCAGATGGGCGCGGGCAGCAGAGTGCGGAGCTTGCTCATGGCGCCGGCCTCGATCTGGCGGATTCGCTCGGCCGAGACACCGTATTCGGCCGCCAGCTCGTGCAGCGTGGCCTTGTCATCGCTCATCCAACGCCGCTGCAGGATGGCGCGACTACGATCGTCGAGCCGCTCCATGGCTTCCGACAGGTGCTGCGACGAAGCCTCGGTCCACTCTTCGGATTCGACCTGCTCGGCCGGATCGGCGTCCGACGCCGGCAGATAGGAGGCGGGCCCGTAACCTTCCTCGTCGTCGGCGTCGGGCCCGACGTCGAAGGACAGATCGCGCGCCGACAGACGCCGCTCCATCTCGGTCACTTCGGCCGGGCTGACGCCCAGCTCGCTGGCCACCGCGCGCGTCTCGTCCGCGCTCAGCCAGCTCAGGTTCTTCTTCATCTTGCGTAGATTGAAGAACAGCTTGCGCTGCGCCTTGGTGGTTGCCACCTTGACGAGCCGCCAGTTGCGCAGCACGTACTCGTGAATTTCGGCCCGGATCCAGTGGACGGCAAAGGACACCAGCCGTACACCAACCGTGGGGTCGAAGCGTTTGACGGCCTTCATGAGGCCGATATTGCCTTCCTGCACCAGGTCATTCATGGGCAGGCCATATCCCGCGTAGCCGCGTGCGATGTGCACGACGAAGCGCAGGTGCGACAAAACCAGCTCGCGCGCGGCGTCGAGATCATCGTCCCGGCGGAAGCGCTCTGCGAGCTTCTTTTCGTGCTCGCGGTCGAGCACGGGAATCCGGCTCACCCGTTCCAGGTAAGCATCAAAGCTGCCGATCGGGCCGGCCAGTGCCAGCCCCGCGTTCTGGGCGATCAGCGCAGTCTGGGCGTTCATCACTCCGCGATCCTCCATTCTCGGGTACTCCCCATGAGTACCCTGGGCAGTGATATTAGCACTCTTTGGTCAAGACTGCTAACCCTTCTGACCACTAAAAATTCACATAGAACAATGACTTATGTCGGGCCACCGGGGGCGCTGCGGGCGATCTCGCGGCCACTGGCCAGGGCGGCGCCGATCCAGCCCAGCAGCAGGCCGCCGAGCATCGAAAACCCGAGCTCGCGCCAGCTCGGGCCGGCCAAGGTAAAGCTCTGGCCATACGCCGTGGCCAGGCGGGCGACGCTCGGATTCAGTGCCAGCCGCGCGCCGGCCACGAGGCCCCAGGCGAGCGCCCCGGCGATCAGACCGTAGAGGATGCCGGTGTAAAGGAATGGCCGGCGGACGAATGCACGACTGCCACCGACGAGCTGCGTCACTTCGATTTCCGTAGCGCGGCTCCTGATCTCGAGCCGGATCGTGTTGCCGACCACCGCCACGACACCGGCGCCCAGCAGCGCCGCGGTGATCCAGAGCGCGCGCCGCATCAGGTCGAGCAGCGCATCGAAGCGCAGCAGCCAGTCGCGATCGAGCTGCACCGAGTCGACCTCCGGCCACGACTCGACCGCGGCGCGCAGCGCATCCAGTTGTGCGGGGGAGCTGGCATCGACCGCGGGGCGCACGGTCAGCACGTTCGGCAGCGGATTTTCGGTAAGCGCCTCCAGCGCCGGCCCGAATCCGGGCTGGGAGCGGAATTCCTCGAGCGCCTGCGCGGCCGTCACCAGCTGCACGTCGGCCACGCCGGGACGCTCGCGCAGCGTCTGCGCCAGCTGGCGCGCGCTCTGCTCCGATACCTGGGTCTTGAGATAGACCGACATGCCGAGCGCCCCCGAGAAGTCGCCGGTTGCCAGGCGGACGTTGCCGACCAGCGTGTTGAGCGCCAGCGGCAGCGCCAGCGCCAGGCCCATGACGCCGACCGCAAGCAGGGTCGCAAGGCCGTTGCGCGCCAGGTGGCCCGTCGAAGAGACCAGCGCGTGGCCGTGGCGCGCGGCCCAGTTAGAGACGCTGGCCATCTA
>JBAUYT010000102.1:0-1519 GCA_049584935.1 Steroidobacteraceae bacterium | reverse complement strand
CCGCTGGATCGATCGCGCCAATCAGAAGGAAGCGGCGATGGGCGGAAAGCTTGACGAGGAACGGAGGCGCCGGCGCGACGAACACCAGCGCGAGCAGCAGGAATTGGCGGCGATCAACGCGCACTGGGAAAAGTTGTAGAGCGCAAATGGGAATTGAAATGAGATGAATGCCCGCCTGAAGGCGGCCGCTACACCAGACACCAATCACTAGTCGCCCGTCACTGACCCGATATGGCCACGACCACAAAACAGGACTACTACGAACTGCTGGGCGTCCCTCGCAAAGCCGCGCAGAAGGAAATCCGGCAGGCCTACAGGAAGCTCGCGCGCAAATATCATCCCGATCTGAACCCGGGCGACAAATCCTCGGAAGAAAAATTCAAGCAGGTGCAGGAAGCTTACGACGTTCTCTCCGACACCAAGAAACGGCAGATGTACGATCAATTCGGATTCGAGACGCCGGGCGCCGCGGGAATGCCCGGCGCGGGAGATGCCGGCGACGTTCATTTTGATTTTGGCGGTTTTGATTTCGGCGGTGGCGGCGGAGCAGGCGCAGGAAGCGGGGGGCCGAGCTTCCGGGACCTGTTCAGCCAGTTCTTCCGCGGCGGCGGCGCGGGGGCCGAAGCGCCAGTGCAAGCCGAGCCTGGCTCGAGTCTGGAATACCAGATCGAAATCAGTTTCTGGGAAGCCGTTCGCGGCACCGTAAAGAAACTCACGATCTCGCGCCTCGATAATTGCACCGAATGCCGCGGCACCGGCACAGCCGGCCAGCCGCAAACCTGCACGGCATGCGGCGGCTCGGGGCAAGTCACGCAGACGAGCGGGAAGATGCGCTTCAATCTGACATGCTCGCGTTGCGGCGGGTCGGGACGCCTCCGGAACATGTGCCGGGTCTGCGGCGGCGAAGGGCGCGTGCGGCGCGCGGACACGATTGAAATTCGGATTCCCGCGGGCGTCCAAACCGGCTCGCGTGTGCGCGTGCCCGGACGCGGCAATGCGGGAACCGCCGGTGAGCCGCCGGGAGATCTCTACATCATCACCGACGTTCAGCCGCACCCGTTTTTCGACCGCCGCGGCGACGATATCTACACCACTGTCCCCATCACTGTCACGGAGGCGGCGCTCGGCGCGAAAATCGAAGTGCCCACGATCGACGGGCGTTCGCTCTTGCGCGTTCCTCCGGGCACGAACAGCGGGCAGAAGCTGCGCCTGCGCGAAAAGGGCGTGCCTTCGGTCCGCACACCCGGGCAACGGGGAGACCAGTACGTCGAATTGCAAGTGATGGTGCCGAAGCCGGTGGACGAACGCGTGCGGGAACTCTTGAAAGAACTGGAGAAGATCGCGCCGGAAGATCCGCGGAAGGATCTTTTTGACCGCGCCAAAGCGTAAGAGGTCTGGAAAAAACTGGTTTATTTTGCCATTCCGAGCGGAGCGATGAATCTCTCTTCGGTCCAGGCCTAGGAAAGAATGAGAGATTCTTCGCTCCGCTCAGAATGACAATATTGTGGAGTGCTTTTTC
>JBAUYT010000101.1:0-47591 GCA_049584935.1 Steroidobacteraceae bacterium | reverse complement strand
TCCTTCCCAGATCCACTGCCCATAGTCGCTGCACGCCACCGTCACGGTGTCGATATCGCCGACGAGCGTGTCGCCGCTGCCGCCGCTCACTTCGCACAGTTCGCCGGCGGGTTGGCTCAGCACCGTGACCGCGTAGCTGCTGTTCGCGGCAAAGGACTGCGGAAAAGTCCAGCTGGTGGAGCCAGCCGCAACGGTGACGGTGGCGGTGCCGTTGCCGAGCTCGACGCTACCAGCGCTCAAGCCACTGATGCTGCCGCCAATGGTGAAGCTCGAGCTGGAGGAGGAGTTGCCGTGGCCGCACGCTGCCAGCGCCAGCGCCAGCGCGGCTGTCATGAGGACAGGTAGGGGTTTGCTCGGTCTCCCTTTCATGGCATCTCTCTCTACTGATAGGCCCGTCGCAAGGTCGAGGCCTCAGGGGTTCTGCGAAAAGCTCCACAGGTCATTCAGGTCATCGGCAACACCCGCGGAATCAAAGCCGAAGCCGCCGAACAGCCAGAACCGGCCGGTGCTGTCGAGCCAGCCGACCGCCTGTGCACGTGCGCCGGGGGCGTTACTGATGGAGGGAATACCCTGGCCGCCATAGTTGCCGGTCGCGGCTGGTGAGGCGGCGCCGCCGATCCAGGTCCAGACACCGGCACCCGGGTCGTACTCCCACAGATCGTTCAGGTTTCCGACATTGCCGCCCTGGGTATAGCCGTAACCGCCGAACAGCCAGAAGTTTCCGGAAGTATCCTTCCACGATACGGCCGCATCCCGCGCGCCCGGGCTGTTACCGGCGGCGCCCGCACGCCGCGTGCCGTAGACGCCCGCGGCATCCGCGGCATTGGAGCCGCCGATCCAGGCCCACAGGCCGCTGGTTGCGCTGTACTCCCACAGATCGTTGTATTGCTGTGTCAGGCCGCCCGCGCTGAGACCCAAGCCACCAAACAACCAGAGGTTGCCACTGGCATCCACCCAGGCGCTGCTACCCATACGGGCACCGGGCACATTGCCGGCCGCCGCGGTCCCCTGCGTGCCGTAGACACCGACGGCATTGGGCGTGCTCGCCCCGCCAACCCAGGTCCACAGTCCCGTGGCCGGGTTGTAGCTCCACAGGTCATTCAGTACGGCGTGGTAGCTGCTATTGGCGTTGAGTTGCGCTCCGCCAAACAGCCAGAAGACCCCGGCGCTGTCCACCCAGCTGATGGCACCGCTACGTGCGGGCGGCAGGTTGCCCGCAGCGGCGACGCCCAGCGTGCCATAGCTGCCCGCGCCGGCCGGCGTGTTCGGGCCACCGACCCAGGTCCAAAGCCCGCTGGTTGGGTTGTAAGTCCAGAGATCGTTGAGTTCCTGCCAGTTGGTACCGGAGAGGTTGTCGCCGCCGAACAGCCAGAGATTGCCGGCCGCATCGGCCCAGCTTGCGGCGCCTTCTCGCGCACCAGGGTTGTTAGCGGCGGCGGCCACACCCGGCGATCCGTATGAGGCGGCTGCGCCGACGATTTGCGAACCGCCCTGCCAGACCCACTGTCCCGCAGTGGAGCTGAATTCCCACAGATCATCGAGTACGCCAACATTGCCGACACTGTTGCCGCCGAACAGCCAGAAATTGCCAGCGGCATCGGTCCAGGCGGTGGGTTGCCGGCGCGCGCCCGGCGTATTGCCGGCTGCCGCCGTGCCCTTTGTGCCATAGACGCCGGGGGCATTGACGTACTCTGCGCCAGCGACCCAGGTCCAGATATCCGTGGAACCCGCACTCAGGCTGCAGACCACCGTGATGTTGGTGACGGATGCCGTGGCAGTGCCGCTGCCGTTGCTGACCGAGCAGGTCTGATTGGCCGGCTGAGTGGCGATGGTTACGTGATAGGCGGCCTTCGGTTGTAAAGTAATGTCAAAGGCGAAGGTGCCGTTGTTCGACAGCGAGAGGTTGTCGCCGCCGTTATTCTGCAGGACGATCGTGCCGGACAGACCGGCGAGGGTGCCACCGATCGAATAAGTCGGCGGAACGGGAGTGGGCGCAGGAACGGGTTCGTTGGCGCTGTCTGCTCCGCCGCCGCATCCGGACAGTACGGCGGCAAGCCCGATAATCGGCAGCACGAACAAATGGCGCATGGCAAAGCTCGTCAATTCGGTATGGCGACAGACAAATTTATACCGGAAGCTTGCTGCATGCCTGATTTGAGACCGATGCTTAAGTGGCGCCCTGGTGTACCCGGGCTGCCGGCGTGTGGATGACGTTCTTCCCCAACTGCGCACCAGCGCCGCAGGAGCGAAAGGGTTGACCGACGATCGAGAGGATAGTTCCGTTCCACGCCCGGGAACAGGCCTTGACCTCAGGGAGCGAATGGCGTTGGGGTTCGCTGGGAACCCGCCTCATCCCGGCAGCAGCGGCCGCGGAGCTGGGGGCCCACACTCGCCGCGGCTTGGCGGCCACCTACGACGGGGGATTGCACTACACTTGGAATGCCATCGCCAAGAGGGTCATGAAGGTGGATAGAGTGACTGGGCCGCCATGACCATCCTGATCATCGGACTGGCGCTATTCCTCGGCATGCATTCGATCGCCATCGCGACGCCGGCGCTTCGCACCCGAGTCGTCACGTCGATGGGCTCGAACCGCTGGCGGGGTATCTATTCGCTCGTGTCGGCGGCAGGCTTGGTACTGATCCTTTATGGGTTTCACGTGGCGCGCCAGGCGCCGGTGGTGCTGTACACGCCTCCCTCGTGGCTGCGATACGTCACCTTCCTGCTGATGCTGCCCGTGTTCCCGCTGCTACTCGCGGCGTATCTGCCCGGCCGCATCAAGACGGCGATGAAACACCCGATGCTCGCGGCGGTGAAATTCTGGGCGTTGGCGCATCTGCTCGCAAACGGCTTGCTGGCCGACGTGCTGCTGTTCGGCGCATTCCTGCTGTGGGCGGTATGCGATCGAATCTCGCTCAAGCGCCGCCCACCGCAGGCGATCCGCACAGCGCCGCATGGCCGTTTCAACGACCTCATCGCGGTGATCGCCGGGCTCGCGCTCTACGTGGTCTTCATCCTGTGGGCGCACGCGCGGCTGTTCGGCGTCTCGCCTCTCGGCTGAGGCACAATCTTATGCACACCGATTCGTTCGCCGGAATGTTCGATCAGCACGCAGACCAGTGGGCACGGCAAGAGCCCATGATCCTGTCTGACTTCACGGCGAGGCCGCAGGTGCTGCAGCAACTGGCGCCCTTGGCCGGCAAGGATGTGCTCGACCTGGGGTGCGGCGAGGGATACGTGTCCCGTCTGGTTGCGCATGCTGGCGCCCGATCGGTATTCGGCATCGATATTTCCGGCGAAATGGTCGGGCGTGCGCGCCAGGCCATCGCAGGCGGCGCACCGTGCCCGATGGTTTTCGAGAGCGGCAACGCGGCCACTTTCCAGGACTTCCCGCGGCAGAAATTCGACCGCGTAATCGCCATATTCATGGTCAGCTATCTGAGTCGTGCCGACATGACCGCGGTTTTCCGCAGCGTGCATGCGCGTCTCGCTGCCGGCGGCCGTTTCATTTTTACGGTACCGCACCCGGCTCTGCCCTATATCCGCCCGCCGGAGAAGCCGGTCTATTTTGACTCAAGGGGACGAGACTACTTTGCCGGCATCGATGAATCTTATGAAGGATACATCTGGCGACGTGACGGCAAGGCCGTTCCTGTGAGTTACATGCACAAGACCTTTGCCGACTATTTCAACGCTTTGGCCGCCGCCGGATTCGAAACGCTCCCGAAGATCATCGAACTGACGGTGACCGAGGCTCATCTGGCTCTGGATCGTGCGTTTTTCGAGGGCGCCAGGGGCTATCCACTGCAGCTGCTGGTTCGCATCGACGCACCGTAAGGCGTCGTCTGAGGCCGTCAGCGCTCGGAACTCCTGTACTCGGCTTCCACGTCTTCCAGCGCCGCAGCCGGCCTGGCCTTGCCGTGCACGAAGACGATCGGCAACGGCCCGGTCATGACCGTATTCATGCGTTTGACCGTGGAGTCATCGACGGAACCCGCGAAACTTACGTTACTCGTGCGCACCACCGGAATGCCCTTATTGCGTAGATCAGCCGCCAGGCGATCGGCGCGCTGCGCGGCCTCGTGCGGACAATTTACCGCTGCGACCACGTAAACCGTATCCGGGTCCTGCCCTTGAGCCGGCGGCAAAGATACGAACCCGCTCTGGTCCGCGCCCGGCATGATCGGCGAGTAGGGGATATCCGAGTGCCGATGCGCGTAGTGAACGCCGACAGCAACGGCGCCCACCGCCAACAGAATCCGCGCAGAAGTCATGCGCAAATCCTTTCAAATCGGCGCCTAGCGTGCGGCTGACTGGGTCTCGTTTGACTGCTTTGGTGCGGCTGCGGCCAGCATTATGGCAAGCACGGCCTGGCCCGCTCGCATTTTTCCCGCGGGGAACACGGATCCGACCGCCTCATTGCGATAGGCTCCTTTGCATGGCTGGCGAACATTTCCTGTGGCACGAGTATTCCGCCTTGGCGCGGCCGGCGAGCGGCGCCGCTACGGAACCCGCAGCAAGCGCGACGCCGAAATCGCACGCAACACCATCGCGATGACGGGGCTGGGCGCAATTCAGACGTCGTTATGCGCCTCGCTTCTTGTGGCGGCGCTGGTTATCTTGCCGATCGAATATCAGCTGTATCGCCGTTTGCGCCGCCATCATCGAAAAACTTTCGATCGGCTGCGGATCGACAGTCCATCGTTCTTATGGAGAGAAGATCGTGATGCAGAGGACACGGTCTTCGCGCACTTGTTCTCCTCAAGAACGCACGAGACCCTGAACGATCCGCGACTCAATGCCCTGGTGCGACTCAAAGGCTACATTTGGCTGCTATGTGGCGTGAGTCTGGCGCTGTTGCTATCTACCTTCTTGATCTTTCGGGCGGATCCCGCGCATGTGTGGGGTTTCCTGGTCGATCTATCTCGCTATTGACCCAAGCCAGATGACACTGGCGATCGTCAACTCCGGGAGTGCTACTACTCCACCGTCACACTCTTGGCCAGATTCCTTGGCTGATCGACGTCCGTGCCCTTGAGAATGGCGACGTGATAGGCCAGCAGCTGCAACGGGATCGTGTAGACAATGGGCGCCTGGAAATAGGTGACGTGCTTGGGCATCGAGATGACATGCACGCCGTCGCTCGACTCGACCCCGGCCTCGGGGTCGGCGAACACGTAGAGCACGCCGCCGCGCGCACGCACTTCCATCAGGTTCGATTTGAGCTTGTCGAGCAGGTCGTTGTTCGGGGCCACCGCGATGACCGGCATGTCGGCATCGACCAGTGCCAGCGGACCATGCTTCAGCTCGCCGGCGGCGTAGGCTTCGGCGTGGATGTACGAGATCTCCTTGAGCTTGAGCGCGCCTTCCATGGCGATGGCGTGCATCGGGCCGCGGCCCAGAAACAGGGCGTGGTGCTTGTCGGCAAAGTGCAGCGCCAGGCGGTGCACGACGGGATCGAGTTCCAGGGTCTTCTCGATCAGCGCCGGCAGTTCGATCAGTCGCGTCACCAGACTGCGCTCGCGCTCGGAGTCGCTGCCGTTGTGGCGCGCCAGGGCGGTGGTCAGCATGGCCAGCGCCGTGAGCTGGGTGGTAAACGCCTTGGTGGAGGCCACGCCGATCTCCGGTCCGGCACGCGTCAGCATGACCAGCTCGGACTCGCGCACCAGCGAACTCTCGGGTGAATTGCAGATCGCGAGCGTCGACAGGTAGCCGTTCTGGCGCGCCATGCGCAGCGCCGCCAGCGTGTCAGCGGTCTCGCCGGACTGCGAGATGACGACGAACAGCGTGTTCTTCGGCACCACCGGATTGCGGTAACGGTACTCGCTGGCGATCTCGGCGCGGCAGGAGATGCGGCAGATCTGCTCGATCATGTAGCGCCCGACGACACCGGCGTGATAGCTGGTACCGCAGGCGACGATGTGTACCGATTCGACACGGGCGAACACGGCGGCGGCCGCCGGGCCAAACGCAGCCTCGAGCAGGCGGCCGTTGGCGACGCGCTCCTGCAGGGTGTTGGCGATGGCGCGCGGCTGCTCGTGGATCTCCTTCAGCATGAAGTGGCGATATTGGCCCTTCTCGGCGGCATCCGGCGAGAGCTCGCTCTCTATGACCGGCCGCTCGGCAGTGTTGCCGTCGCGATCGATGACGCGCACACCGGCACGCTGGATCTCGGCCACGTCGCCTTCGTCGAGGAACATGAAGCGACGCGTGACCGGTAGCAGTGCCGCAACATCGGAGGCGACAAATGTCTCACCCACGCCGAGGCCCAGAACCACCGGGCAGCCGACGCGCGCGACGATCAGCCGGTCCGGGTCCTGTTCGCTGATGACTGCCAGCGCATAGGCGCCCTCGAGCTCGGCCACGGTGGCGCGCACGGCGTCGAACAGGTCGCCGAGTTTCTGCATGTGGAAGTGGATGCGATGCGCCACCACTTCGGTATCAGTCTCGGAACTGAATTGGTAGCCGGCCGCCTTGAGCTCCTCGCGCAGCTCTTCGTAGTTTTCGATGATGCCGTTGTGCACGATCGCGAGACCGTCGCGCGATAGGTGCGGGTGCGCGTTGCGCTCGCTCGGCACACCGTGAGTGGCCCAGCGCGTGTGGGCGATGCCGTTCTGGCCATGAATCGGCAGCTCCGACAGGGCCTGTTCGAGCGCCTTGACCTTGCCCACGGTGCGCAGCCGCTGCAGATGATGGGTGCCGTTGAGCACCGCCACGCCGGCAGAGTCGTAGCCGCGATACTCGAGCCGCCGCAGGCCCTCGATCAGCACCGGCACGATGTCGCGGTCGGTGACGCCGCCGACTATGCCGCACATGACGCCACTGCTCCCGTCATGACTTGCGCTGCCCTTTGACGGGACGCTGCCACTGCTCGATGGTGACCTGGCGCCCGCGCGCCAGAGTCAGTTTGTTGGGCGGCGCGTCACTGGTGATGGTGGAACCCGCGCCGATGGTGGCGCCGTCGCCGATCTTGACCGGTGCCACCAGCATCGAGCCCGAGCCGATGAATGCGCCATTGCCGATTTCGGTGCGCCACTTGCTGGCGCCGTCGTAGTTGCAGGTGATGCTGCCGGCACCGACATTGACACCGGCGCCGACCTCGCTGTCGCCCACGTAGCTCAGGTGATTGGCCTTGCTGCCCTTGCCGACGCGGCTGTTCTTGACCTCGACGAAATTGCCGAGATGCACGCCATCCGCCAGCTCGACGGTCGGCCGCATGCGCGTAAAGGGACCTATCTGGCAGTGCGCGCCGATGCGCGCATGCTGCGCCACGCAGTTGGCGAACATGACGGTATCGGCGCCCACCGTGACGTTCTCGAGCACGCAATTGGGCCCGATGCGCACGCGATCGGCCAGGTGCACCGGTCCGCTCAGCACGACATTGACATCGATCACCACATCCCGCCCCACGGTTACTTCGCCACGGACATCCAGGCGAGCCGGATCGATCAGTGTGGCGCCGGCCTCCATCAGCGTGCTGGCGCGACGACGACGGTACTCGGCTTCGGCCCCGGCCAGGTCCACCCGGTCGTTGACACCCTGCACTTCGGCAGCATCTTCCGCCAGGACCGCGATCACACGGCGGCGAGTGCGCAGCGCCAGCTCGATGGTGTCGGTCAGGTAGTACTCGTGGCGCGCGTTATTCGGCTTGAGCTGCGACAGCCATTGGCGCATGGCACCCGCCGGCGCGATCAGCACGCCGGTGTTGACTTCGCGAATCGCCCGCTGTCTGGGCGTGGCATCGGCCTGCTCGACCACGCGCTGCACGGCGCCGCGGGAGCTGCGAATGATGCGGCCATAACCCGTGGGATCGGCAGGCGTAGCAGTCAGCAGACCGACGGTGGCATCATCGACGGCCGCGATGAGCCGCTGCACCGTATCGGCCCGCAGCAGCGGTACGTCGCCATAGAGCACCAGCACGCGATGCCGGTCCGGTATCGACGGCATGGCCTGGAGCAGCGCGTGACCGGTCCCCAGCTGCTCCGCCTGGCTGACCCAGAGCACCGGCGCCTTCGCAAAGCGCTCGCGCACGTGCTCGGCGCCGTGGCCGCAGACCACGTGGGTCGTGGCCGGCGTCAACTGCGCTGCCAGCTCCAGCACATGGGTCAGCAGCGGGACACCGGCCAGCGGCTGCAGCACCTTGGGGAGATCCGACTGCATGCGCGTGCCGCGCCCCGCGGCGAGGATGACGACCGACAGCGGTCCCGCGGTGGGGCTGCGGTCGACGCTGCGGCGCCCCCCCCCGCCGGTTACGCGTCTGGACTGCCGCCGCGCCCTGGGCGCGTTTCTCTTGTGTTTCTGCGGCATCGATCAAATTGTAGCAGTACTGCCTGCCGTAACAGGGACTTAGCTTGCCCGCCCGAGTTCAAGATCGTGAAGCAGCGCTCGTTCCAGGGCGCCGCGCGGGGCCCGTCAGCCTCTGACTTTGCGCAGCTTTTCGATCATCTTGATCTGCGCGACGGCGCGCGCGAGCTCGGCCAGCGCTTCGGCCTGGGTCACTTTGTCGACCTGCCCGGCGAGTGCTTCTTCGGCGCGCTGACGTGCGGCGACGGCTGCGGCCTCGTCGAGGTCCTTGGCGCGCGCGGCGGTATCCGCGAGCACCGTCACCCGCTTGGGCTGCACTTCCAGCACACCACCGCCCACGAAGAAGGACTGCTCCTCGCCTTCGGGCGTCTTGACCCGCACTTCGCCGGCCTTGAGCAGGGTCAGCAGCGGCGCATGCCGGGGTGCGACGCCGATGTCACCCTCGGACGCCGGCAGGAACACCATGGCGGCGGGACCCGAAAAGATCTCGCCTTCGGCGCTGACGATGTCGACCTGGATGGTGTCCATTACTGCTGCGCCTATTGCTGGGTCGATTTGGCCTTTTCGACCGCCTCTTCGATGGTGCCGACCATGTAGAAGGCCTGCTCGGGCAGGTTGTCGTACTCACCGTTGATGATGCCCTGGAAGCCGCGGATGGTGTCCTTGAGCGGCACGATCTTGCCGTCCTGGCCCGTAAACACCTTGGCGACGTTGAACGGCTGCGACAGGAAGCGCTGGATCTTGCGCGCGCGGTACACGGTCAGCTTGTCCTGCTCGGACAGCTCGTCCATGCCCAGAATTGCGATGATGTCCTGCAGTTCCTTGTAACGCTGCAGCAGTGCCTGCACCCCGCGCGCGGTGTTGTAGTGCTCTTCACCCACGACCAGCGGATCGAGCTGACGGCTGGTGGAATCGAGCGGATCGACCGCCGGGTAGATGCCCAGTGATGCGATCTGGCGGCTCAGCACCACGGTCGCATCGAGGTGCGCGAAGGTCGTGGCCGGTGACGGATCGGTCAGGTCGTCCGCCGGCACGTATACGGCCTGGATCGAGGTGATGGATCCGGTTTTGGTGGAGGTGATGCGCTCCTGCAGCACACCCATCTCTTCCGCGAGCGTCGGCTGATAACCCACGGCGGAGGGCATGCGGCCCAGCAGCGCCGACACTTCGGTGCCGGCCAGTGTGTAGCGATAGATGTTGTCGACGAAGAACAGCACGTCGCGGCCGCGGCCGCTGGCCTGCTTTTCGTCGCGAAAGTATTCGGCCATGGTCAGGCCGGTCAGCGCCACGCGCAGACGGTTGCCCGGTGGTTCGTTCATCTGACCGTAGACCATCGCCACCTTGGAGTTCGACAGGTTGTCCTTGTCGATGACGCCGGACTCGATCATCTCGTGATAGAAGTCATTACCCTCGCGCGTGCGCTCGCCGACACCCGCGAACACCGACAGACCCGAGTACTGCTTGGCGATGTTGTTGATGAGCTCGAGCATGTTGACGGTCTTGCCGACGCCGGCGCCGCCGAACAGGCCGACCTTGCCGCCCTTGGCGAACGGCACCAGCAGATCGATGACCTTGATGCCCGTGACCAGCAGGTCCTGTCCGCCGGCCTGCTCATCGTAGCTCGGCGCCGGGCGGTGGATCGGCAGGTATTCCTTGGTCTCGACCGGGCCGCGGTTGTCCTGCGGCTTGCCGAGCACGTCCATGATGCGACCGAGCGTGCCGGCGCCCACGGGCACCGAAATTGGTGCGCCGCTGGTCTCGACGGCCAGGCCGCGCTTGAGGCCTTCGGAGGCACCCATCGCGATGGTGCGCACGATGCCGTCACCGAGCTGCTGCTGCACCTCCAGCGTGAGGTCCACATCCTTGAGCTTGAGCGCCTCGTAGATTTTCGGAACACTCTCACGCGGAAACTCCACGTCGATGACCGCGCCGATGATCTGCGTGATTTTGCCCGTCGTCACATTCGCTGTCGCCATGTTCGCTTTTCCTTAAATCCGTTGCGCTCGCCGCTAGACGGCGGCCGCGCCGCCAACGATCTCGGCGAGTTCCTTAGTAATGGCCGCCTGGCGCGCCTTGTTGTAGACCAGCTGCAGCTCGCCGATGATCTTGCCGGCATTGTCCGAGGCGCTCTTCATCGCCACCATGCGCGCCGCCATCTCGGACGCCACCGTCTCGACCGAGCCCTGGTAGACCTGCGATTCGATGTAGCGCATCAGCAGACCGTCGAGAATCGCCGAGGCGCTGGGCTCGTAGATGTAGTCCCAATGCTGCGGCAGCTCGTCGCCTTCCTCGAGCTTCGGCTGCGCCGGCAGCAGCTGCTGCACCACCGGCTTCTGCGTCATGGTGTTGACGAACTGCGCGTTGACCAGGAACACGCGATCGATCTTGCCCCCGCTATAGGCGTCGAGCATCACCTTGACGGCGCCGATCAGGTCCTTGACGTGCGGCTTGTCGCCCAGTCCGCCCGCGCCGCCGAGGATCGGCATGCTCAGGCGGCGGAAGAACGCCAGGCCTTTGTTGCCGAGCACGCACAGGCTGACCGTGGCGCCCTTGCCCTGCCACTCCTTTGCCAGCAGCAGCGCATTCTTGAAGACGTTGGTGTTGAGGCCGCCCGCCAGGCCGCGGTCAGTGGAGACGACGATGATGCCGACGTTCTTCGTTTGTCGTTCCAGCAGGAACGGGTGACGATAGTCGGGATTGGCCCCACTCAAATGGCTGATCAGCGCGCGCATCTTGGCGGCGTAGGGACGAGCTGCGCGCATGCGCTCCTGCGCGCGGCGCATCTTGCTGGCTGCGACCATCTCCATCGCCTTGGTGATCTTCTGCGTGCTCTTGACGCTGGCGATCTTGCTGCGGATTTCCTTGGTGCCGGGCATGGTGTGGCGCTGCCGCTTTGTCTCAGTAGCTGCCGGTCGCGAGGAAGTCCTCGCAGATCTTCTTCAGCGAGGCCTCGTGTTGCTTGAGCACGGGGTTGTCATTGATGGCCTGCATGGTGGCGCGGTTGTTGGTGCGCGCGAAGTTCTGCAGCGCCGCCTCGAAATCGACCACTTTGGCGCGCTCCACCTTATCCATGTAACCGTTGTTGACCGCGTAGATCGACAGCGCCATCTGCGCCACCGACATGGGCGCATACTGCTTCTGCTTCATGACCTCGGTTACGCGTTGGCCGCGCTCCAGCTGCTTGCGTGTGGCCTCGTCGAGATCGGAGGCGAACTGCGAGAACGCCGCCAGCTCGCGGTACTGCGCCAGAGCCAGACGGATACCGCCGCCAAGGCGCTTGATGATGTCGGTCTGCGCGGCGCCGCCGACGCGCGACACCGAGATGCCGGCGTTCATTGCCGGACGGATGCCGGCGTTGAACAGGTCGCCCTCGAGGAAGATCTGGCCGTCGGTGATCGAGATCACGTTGGTCGGAACGAACGCGGTCACATCGCCGGCCTGGGTCTCGATGATCGGCAGGCCGGTCAGCGAGCCGGTCTTGCCCTTGATCTTGCCCTTGCTGACCTGCTCCACGTATTCCTCGTTGACGCGCGCGCTGCGCTCGAGCAGGCGCGAGTGCAAGTAAAACACGTCGCCGGGGAACGCTTCGCGACCCGGCGGGCGTCGCAGCAGCAGCGAGATCTGGCGATAGGCGACCGCCTGCTTCGACAGGTCGTCATAGATGATGAGCGCATCCTCGCCGATATCCATGAAGTATTCGCCCATGGTGACGCCTGAGTAGGCCGACAGGTACTGCATCGAGGCAGGCACCGAGGCGGAGGCCGCCACCACGATGGTGTGAGCCATGGCGTCGTTCTCCTCGAGCTTGCGCACCACGTTGGCGATCGAGGACTGCTTCTGTCCGATGGCCACGTAGATACATTTGATGCCCGAGCCCTTCTGATTGATGATCGTATCGATCGCCATGGCGGTCTTGCCGGTCTGGCGGTCACCGATGATGAGCTCACGCTGGCCGCGGCCGATCGGTACCATCGAGTCGACCGCCTTGTAGCCGGTCTGCACCGGCTGGCTGACCGACTTGCGGTAGATGACACCCGGTGCGACGCGCTCGATCGGCGCACTGGCCTTGGCATCGATCGGGCCCTTGCCGTCGATTGGGCGCCCCAGCGCATCCACTACGCGGCCCAGCAGCTCAGGGCCGACCGGCACTTCGAGAATGCGGCCCGTGGTCTTGACGGTGTCGCCTTCGCTGATGGTCTTGTAATCGCCTAGCACCACCGAACCCACCGAGTCCTGCTCGAGGTTCAGCGCCAGGCCGAACAGGTCGTTGCCAAAGTCGATCATTTCGCCGTAGCGCACGTCGGCCAGGCCGTGGATGCGGCAGATGCCGTCGGTGACCGATACCACGGTGCCGACGTCGCGCGCCTCGCTGGAGGCCGAGAACTGCTCGATGCGCTGGCGGATCAGATCGCTGATTTCGGATGCTTTGATGGACATGGCTGTACCTTTATGTTCCTAGCCCGCAATCTGCGAGGCGAGCTGCGTCAGGTCGCCGCGCACGCTGCCGTCGATCACGAGATCGTCGGCCTGCACCACGGCGCCGCCCAACAACGATGTATCAATCTGGGTATGCAAACGGATGCTGCGGTCGAACCGCTGCTGCAATGCCGCCGCGAAGCGCTGCTGCTGCTCGGCCGATAGCGGCACCGCCGAGGTCAGCGTCACGTCGAGCACCCGCTCCTGGTCGGCGCGCATCTTCTCGTACAGCTGCGCAATCTCCGGCAGCAGGCTCAGCCGGCCGTTCTCCGCCAGCACCGTCAGGAAGCGGCGCATGGCGTCGTCGATGCGACCGGCGCCGATGCCGGTCATGAGTTCGACCAGCTGCTGCGGCTGCACTCTTGGGTTGCCGAACAGCGGCTTGACGCGCTCGTCGACGCTGACCGCCGCCGCGAGTTCGAGGCCCTCGGACCACTGCGACAGACGTTGAGTCTTGCGCGCTTCGGCGAAAGCCGCTTTGGCGTAGGGCCGGGCGATGGTGACGCGCTCGGTCATGCGGCGCTCAGATCTGCGCTACCAGCTTGTCGAGCAGCTGCGCGTGGGCTCGCGCATCGATCTCCCGCTCGATGATCTTGCCGGCGCCGGCCACTGCCAACGCGGCTACCTGCTGGCGCAGCTCGTCGCGGGCGCTCTGGCGTTCGAGCGCAATCTGCTGCTCGGCCGATTGCACTATGCGCGCACCCTCGGTGGACGCAGTGCGCTTGGCGGCCTCGATGATCTCGTTGGCCTGCACGTGCGCCTGCGCTTCGATCTGCTGCGCACGGACCCGCGCCTCGCGTACGATCTCCTCGACGCGCGCAGCAGCGGCTGCCAGGTCCTTCTGGCCGCGCTCGCCGGCTGCCAGCCCTTCGGCGATGCGCTTTTCCCGCTGATGCATCTCCTCGGTAATCCACGGCCATACCACCTTCATCGTGAACCACACGAGCACGGCAAAAATGACCATCTGCGCAAGGATCGTTGCGTTCAGATTCACGGCGCGACTCCTCTCAGCTGGCGCTGTGCTCAGTGCGTCGCGGACTGTATGGCCGCCAGGAACGGATTCGCGAAGGTAAAGAACAGCGCGATACCGACGCCGATCATCGCCACCGCGTCGACCAGGCCGGCGACGATGAACATCTTGATCTGCAGCATGGGCACCAGTTCCGGCTGGCGCGCGGCGCCTTCGAGGAACTTGCCGCCCAGCAGCCCGAAGCCGATCGCGGTGCCGAGCGCGCCCATGCCGATCAGGATGGCGACCGCCACGGCGGTCATCCCCTGTATCTGCGCCACACTTGCCAAATTCTCCATGTCAACCACTCCTTAGAACGAATGCCTTGCCAGAAATGTCAGTGATCGCCGTGCTCATGCGCCAGCGCCAGATAGACGATGGTCAGCATCATGAAAATGAACGCCTGCAGTGTGATGATCAGCAGGTGGAACGCGCCCCAGATGAACGTCAGAACGAACTGACCAATCCAGGCAATCCCGGCACCTAGATGCGTCGGCCAGCCTAGCGACAGCGTGAAAAGCGCGATCAGCACGAAGATTAGCTCGCCGGCATACATATTGCCGAACAGTCGCAGGCCGAGCGAAATCGGCTTGGCGATTTCCTCGATGCACTTGAGGATGAAATTGAAAGGCGACAGTAGCCAGGTGTTGAAGGGATGCAGGAAGAACTCATTGGCATAGCCGCGCGCGCCCTTCATCTTGACGCTGTAGTACTGCACCAGCAGGAACACGCTGAGCGACATGCCGAGCGTGATGTTGACGTCGGTGGTCGGCACTAGTTTGAAGAACTGCAGGCCCGTGGCCCGCTCGCCCAGCGAGACCACGTCAACCGGCAACAGGTCGAACGAGTTCATCAGCAGGACCAGACAGAAGATCGTGATCGCGAGCGGTGCGATCAGCGGGTTGTCAACGTGAAAGCTGTCCCTGACGTTGGTGTCGACAAACTGAACGACGAGCTCGGCGAAGCTCTGGAAGCCGCTTGGTGCGACGTTGGCGCGACGACTGGTAGTGCGCGCGGCAATGTAGAAACTGATGACGAACAGCAACCCCAGAGCGGCGGAGACCAGCAGACTGTCGACATGCAGGGTCCAGAACGGACTCTTGCCGAAGTGCCAGTCCCAATAGGTCAAATGGTGCTGGATGTATTCGCCAACGGACCCGGGTTCATGTGCAGCTTCCGCAGCCATCACTGATCTCGATGCTCCATGCTACTCATCGTTTCCAGCTGAGCCTGGCTCCTGAAAGACCGCGCCAGCGCCAGCCAGTACACCAAAAATGTGGCCACGTACGTCACAAATAAAGGCGCAGCCGCCAGATGCCGGCCACGCAGCGCCAGCGCGAACAGCAACACGGTGACCGCCAGCTTCATGGCGGATCCGCGATAGAAACCGCGCACGACTGCCTGTGGAGTTTGTCCGGCGCTGCTCCGCAGACCGACAACCACCTGAACCAACGTTGCAGCTGCCCCGATGCCGCCACCGATCAGTGCGGATACCGACGCCAGCCGGCCGCGGGTCGCATAACAGATCAGCGCGCCGCCCAGAGCTACCAACACCTGACCGACCACCACCCACAGCCCCTGGCGCCGCACGGACGCAAATTGAGGGGTGGATGGGGGTGAGACGACAGCCAGGCTCCCGGGCAAAGGCGGCGCATTATAGGGGGGTCTGGTTCCGCCTTCAACGTCGGGTAGACGTACCTTTAAGCCCCTGAACTTTAAACAATATGCGACAAAATCCCGTCCAGCTCGTCGAGGCTGTTGTATTTGACAACCAGGCGGCCGCGGCCACCCTGTGAATGCTCGATGGCCACCGAGGCCCCGAGCTTCTCGGACAGATCGTCCTGCAGGCGGCGGATGTTCGGATCCACCGTCGGCGCCGGCGCCGCCGCAGCCTGGCGCGGCTGACTCATCTGCCGCACCAGCGCCTCGGTGTCGCGCACCGAAAGCGTCTTTTTGACCACCAGAGCCGCCACCTCCACCTGCTGGCGGCGTTGCGCCAGTCCCAGCAGTGCACGCGCGTGCCCCATGTCGAGCTCACGGATGGCGACGCGCTCGCACACCTCCTCCGGCAGCTCGAGCAGGCGCAGCAGGTTGGTGACGTAGGCGCGCGAGCGCCCGACCGCATCGCCAGCTTGGTTGTGGGTGAGCTGAAATTCGGAGATCAGCCGCTCGAGCGCACGCGCCTCCTCCAGCGGGTTGAGGTCCTCGCGCTGGATGTTCTCGATCAGCGCCATGGCGATGGCGGCTTCGTCCGGCACGCGTCGGATCATCGCCGGGATTTCGCTCAGACCCGCCTGCTGCGCTGCGCGCCAGCGGCGCTCGCCGGCGATAATCTCGTAGCGCTGCACGCCGTGGGGATCGGGTGCATCCAGTGGCCGGACGACGATGGGCTGCACCACTCCCTGCGCACGGATCGACTCGGCCAGCTCCGCCAGAGTCTCGGGCCGCATGTCGAGCCGCGGCTGGTAACGACCCCGCTGCAGCAGATCGAGCGGCAGCCGCTGCAATTCATCTTGCCCAAGGGGAGCCGAGGACTGACCCGGGGTGCCGGCGTTGCGGCTGCCGGCTGCGCCTTCGCCACCAGGCGCGGGGCTCGAGACTGGACGGGTCTGTCCCAGCAGATCGGCCAGTCCGCGGCCGAGCGTGGGCTTCTTCTGGATCATGCGCGCATCATAGCTGCATCCCGCAGCTCCTCTTCCCGCCGCAGCATCTCGCCGGCCAGGGCGAGATAGGCCAGGGCGCCGCGCGAATCAGGGTCGTATGCCAGCGCGGTTCTGCCAAAGCTCGGTGCCTCGGCCAGGCGCACGTTGCGCGGCACGACGGTACGAAACACGCTGGCGCCAAAATGCATGAGCAGCTGCGCACTGACCTCGCTGGCGAGGTTGTTGCGGGGGTCGTACATGGTGCGCAGGATGCCCTCGATGACGAGATCCGGGTTGGCGGCACCGCGGATCTGCTCGATGGTGGCGACCAGCGCCGACAGGCCCTCGAGCGCATAGTATTCGCACTGCATCGGAATCAGCACGCTGTCGGCAGCCACGAGTGCGTTGACGGCCAGTATGTTCAGCGCCGGCGGGCAGTCGATCAGGATCAGGTCATAGTCGTGGCGCACCGGCGCCAGCGCATCTCGCAGTCGCTGCTCGCGCCGTTCGGGACTCATCAGCAGCCGCACCTCCGCCGAGGTCAGGTCCTGATTGGTCGGCAGCACCGCAAGCGCCATGGCGTCCCGGGCAGTGGCCGACTCGGCACTGGTGCGGATGGCTTCGGCGGCGGTGCATTCGCCCAGCAGCACCTCGCAGCTGCCGCGGCCGATGCTGCTCTTGTCGATGCCGCAGCCGGCGGTCGCATTGCCCTGTGGATCCAGGTCTATCAGCAGCACGCGCCGCTTCATCGCCGCGAATGAAGACGCAAGATTGACGGCGGTCGTGGTCTTGCCCACTCCCCCTTTCTGATTAGCCACCGCAATGACGCGCTTCATGACTCAAATAGTCTAGCCCTTGAGGGCGCAGGACTACAGGTAAACTCCCGATGAAGTTGCTCTGCGGAATCGTCGTAGCTGCGATTTTCGCGGCCACCGCTAACCCGGTTGCGGTACGAAGCTCAGGATGTGGCGTTCGGCGCCGAGAGCGGGGACCTGCACCTGGCGCGCCTGCTCGAGCCGCCAGCCGCGCGGTATCTCGGCCAGCTCGGCGTGCGGATAGTGTCCCTTGAGTGCGACCACTCGAGTCTGCGGCCCGCACAGTCCCTGGACGCTATCGAGCAGGTCGGCCAATGTGGCATAGGCACGCGCCACTACCGTATCGAATGGCTGTCCCGGAACATAAGTTTCCATGCGAACCTGCACCGGGGTGACGTTGGCAAGCTCGAGCGTGCGCACGGCGTGCGTGACGAAGCGGATCTTCTTGGCCACCGAATCGATCAGCGTAAAGGAGCGCTGCGGCCCGGCTATCGCCAGCGGTAATCCCGGAAATCCAGCGCCGGTGCCGACATCGGCGACCAGCGAGCCGCGCAGATCGGGCTGCGCCGCCAGACTGTCGAGCAGGTGAGCACTGATCATGGCCGGGCGCGCAGTGATCGCAGTCAGGTTGTAGCTGCGATTCCAGTGGGAGAGCTCGTCGAGCAGACGCAGCAGCCGCTGCGCCTGCTCTGCATCCAGCACGACGCCGAGCGCTGCGGCATTCTCGATGAGCCGTTGCGGCTCGCCGTTCATTGTCACAACATACCAACGACATGCGGTATTTCAAACACCTGCCCCTGCTGGCAGTCACATCGCTGCTGGCCTACAGCGCGGCACGGGCGCAGCAGGCGCTGACCCGCACCGATCTGTCGCCCGCCAATCCCGTGGTGGAAGCCACGCTGCCGCGCTACCTGGAATCGCGCGCCGCGCGCTTCATCGGCTGGCTCGACGACGGCAGCATGCTCATCGCCACCCGCTTCGGCGAGACCGAACAGATTCACCGTCTGCGAGTGCCGCTGGGCGCGCGCGCGCAGCAGACCTTCGAACCGGCCGGCGTGCTGGCCGCGGCGGTCGAACCGGGACACGACTCCGGCTTCGCCTACCTGTCGCCGCGGCCGAGCGGTGGCAGCGCGCTGCTGCTGCAGCTCAGGGCCGGGCAGCCTGCGGTGGATCTCACCGACGACCGCTGGCGCGCCGGCACCGCGCTCTGGGCACACGACGGCCGGCGGCTCGCGTTCAGCAGCAATCGTGCCGCCGGCGGGCCCGGCAGCAGCGGCCGCGAGCGCGAAATCGATCTGCTGGATATCGACGCTGCAGCCGCCGCGGGCACGCCGCCGACAACGGCAACCACTGCCGCGCCGGCGCCGACACCCGCGGTGCGGGTCATCGCCAGTGGCAATGGCTATCGCTGGCGCCTGTTCGACTGGTCACCGGACGATCAGCGCCTGCTGCTTGGCCGTGAGAGCGTAACTGCCGAGTCGCCGGCCGGACTCGGCGTGGGCGCGGACGTCGAACTGTTTACGGCCGACGTGGCGAGTGGCGCGCTGGCGCCGGTGGAGCTGCCCCACCTAAGCTCCGGCAAGGCGGCCGCGGCCGAGCCGGTCGCGCTGCGGGCGCGGTTGGCGCGGTTCGCCCCCGATGGACGCGGGATTCTGCTGCTGCGCGCCGGCGAATCGGCCGGCGCGAGTTTCTGGCAGCTGCAGAGCGTCGAGTCAGGAGAGACGCACGCCCTCTCGGTCGAATCCACGCGCGATGTCGATCTGTTTGACGAGAGCCCCGACGGCCACTTTCTCGCCTACACCACCAACGACAGCGGGCTCAGCCACCTGAAGCTCATCGATCAGCAGCGCAAGCTCGATCTCAACCCAGCCTCGGTACCGGCCGGCGTCATCAGCAGCCTCAAGTTCGACGCCACGGGCAAGCGACTTGCGTTCACGCTCGAGTCAGCGCGCGCGCCGCGCGATGTCTACGTACTCGAGCCCGAGACCCAGCTGCTCACGCGCTGGACCGAGAGCGAGCTGGGACCCGTCGAGGCGACCAGCCTGGTGACTCCGGCGCTGGTGCGCTTTCCGACCTGGGATCGCCTCGACGATCAGCCGCGCATGCTCTCGGCCTATGCCTATCGGCCGGCGGCGGCGCCCGCACCGGCCGCTGCCGCGGCGCCGCGCCCGGTGCTGATCCTGCTGCGAACCGGCGGCGGTACGCAGTACCGTCCGGGGTTCGAGCCCCTGGCGCAGTTCCTGGTCAACGAACTCGGCTTCGTCGTGCTGGCCCCAAACGTGCGCGGCGCCGCCGGTTTCGGCCGCGATTTCAGCGAGCTGGCGCGCGGCGAGCTGCGCGACGATGCGGCACGCGACGTCGGCTCACTGCTGGTCTGGATTGGCCTGCAGCACGAGCTCGACTTCAATCATGTCATGGTCATGGGCGAGGGCTATGGCAGCTACCTGGCGCTGGCGAGCCTGGCGCAGTACGGCGACCGGCTGGCGGGCGGCATCGTCGCGTTTCCTCCGCACATCGGTAGCCTGGCCAACCTCGCCTCGATCCGCCGCCCGCTATTGCTGGTTCACGGTCGCAGCGACCCGGATGTTCCGGCCTACGAGATCGAGCAGCTTGCGGCGCGGCTGAAAACCGGCGGTGCGCGGGTGCAGTACCTGGGGGCCGACGATGAAGGCGGGCGGTACCTGCGCAAGTCCAACCGCGATGCGTACTACGCCGCTGCGGCCAACTTCCTGGCGCAGCTCACGCGCTAGCTCAGTTCGAGGACAGGAACGTGGTGCGCCGCTTGATGGTATGCAGCGGCGGGTTCTGCTTGGAGTAGTACTCCGCAATCTCCCGGATATCCTCGTCGGTCAGCGGATTGGCGAAGTTCGGCATGATGGCGTTCTTGCGATCACCGTGCTTGTACTCCTGCAGCGCCCGCGTCAGGTAATCGGCGTGCTGGCCCGCCAGATCCGGATAGTCGCCGGTGATGCCGACGCCGTTCTTGCCGTGGCACGAGCCGCACAGCGCCACCTTGGCAGGTGCCTCACCGACCGCGGCCGCGGTCGGCTTGAGAGTATCGGAGCCAAAGTAGGCAGCGATGTCCTGCATGTCCTGGTCCGAGAGCGAAGCCGCCTGCTGGTGCATGGTGGCGTGTGAGCGCTGGCCGCCCTTGTATTCCTTGAGCGCTGCGACAATGTAGTCGGCGTGCTGGCCGCCGAGTTCCGGCACGCTGTAGGTGGGATATACGTTCTTGTAGTCGGGGATACCGTGGCAGCCGAGGCAGGTGTACGACAGCTCCTTGCCGCGGGCGGGGTCGCCGGCGCCGTGTGCGGGTGTGTAGAACCCGAGCGCGCAGGTGGCCAGCAAGGCTTGGAGCATCAGGCGACTCGACAGCGGCATACCGACTCCGGCTTGACCTTGGCACAAAACGCCGGAAAGTGTACGGGGTGAAACCCGGTTTTGCCACTGCATGATTGCATTGATCCAACGCGTCAGTGCCGGCAGCGTTCGGATCGAAGGCGAAGCCGTCGGCGCCATCGACGGCGGTGTGCTGGCGCTGATCGGCATCGTCCGGGGAGATGATCGTTCCCGGGCAGATCGCCTGCTGCAGCGGATGCTCGACTACCGGGTGTTCCCGGATGCGGCCGGCCGCATGAATCTGAGCCTGCGTCAGACTGGCGGCGGCCTGCTGCTGGTGCCTCAGTTCACGCTGGCCGCGGACACTGGCCGCGGCAGTCGCGCTTCGTTCACGCCCGCCGCAGGCCCGGCGGAGGCCACCGCACTGTTCTCTTACCTGGTGGAACAAGCCCGGGCGCTGCACAAGCCGGTCGCGGCGGGACGTTTTGGTGCGCATATGCAGGTGTCGCTGATCAATGACGGTCCGGTCACATTCTGGCTTGAAACACCGGGGGGGCGGATCGAGCGAACGTTAAGTGGTGCGGCGCCAAATGGCCTATGATTGGCCTATTATCGGGCATGAGCTTCGGGCCGCACCGGCCCGTTGACGGAGCGCCGCATGGACCTGTTTGCCCCCAAGCATCTGTTGATAATCCTGCTGATCGTGTTGCTGGTGTTCGGCGGCAAGAAGCTGCGCTCGCTGGGTTCTGATCTCGGCTCGGCCTTCCGTGGCTTCAAGAAGGCTATGAACGAGGGAGAGAGCGAAGAGCAGGCCAAGCAGGTCACCGGCCCCAAGGACGCCGAATTCCCCGAGGTTGCGCCCAAGGCACCGCCGGCCGGCGCCGAGAACAAGACCGCGCCGCACGCCTGAGGCGCGGCAGCGCCCTCGGCGTGCAATGTTCGGGATAGATTTCTCCGAAATCCTGGTGATCCTCGCCATAGCGCTGGTGGTGCTGGGGCCGGAGAAGCTGCCCCGGCTCGCCGCCACGATCGGCCGCTGGGTCGGGCGCGCGCGTGCCATGGCGCGGCAGTTCCGCGAGCAGCTCGAGCAGGAGGCGGAGACGCTCAAACGCAACGTCGATCTGAAGGCGCAGCAGACGGCATCGCCTACGCCGCCGCCTCGACCCACAGCATCCTCGACCGTGGCGCCCATGGCGCCGCAGCCGGCGACGCCGACGCCACCGCCGGTGGACGCAATCGCCACCGCGGCGGCTGCCGGACACGCCGCAGCGCCCGCAGCGCCCGAGGCGGTACCGGCGGCTGAAAGCGGACCGGCTTCGATGACCCCACCAGCAGCGGAAGTGCATGAGCGAGGACAGTGAGGTCCTGCCGGAAGGCACGCTGATCTCGCATCTGCTGGAACTGCGGGCGCGGCTGCTGCGCATCATGATCGCCGTGCTGATCGCGTTCCTGCCCTGCGCCTACTACTCCAACGCCATCTTCGACTGGCTGTCGACACCGCTGGTCGCAAAACTGCCGCCCGGACAGAAGCTGATCGCCACCACCGTGACGGCCACCTTTACCGCACCGCTCAAGCTGGCGCTGGTGGCGGGTCTGCTGATTGCGATGCCCTATGTGCTCTACCAGATCTGGGCGTTCGTGGCCCCCGGGCTGTACCGGCGTGAGAAGCGCTTTGCGGTGCCGCTGCTGATCTCCGCCATCCTATTGTTCTACCTGGGCGTGTTCTTTTCGTACTGGTTCGTGTTTCCGCTGGTGTTCAAGTTCTTCATTGCCACCACGCCACGCAACGTGCAGCTCATGGCGGACATCAGCAACTACCTGCAATTCGCGCTGACCCTGTTCGTCGCCTTCGGCGTGGCCTTCGAGACACCGGTGGCGGTGGTGCTGCTGGTGCTGTCGAACCTGGTGACGCTGGAGAAGTTGCGAGCGGTGCGCGGCTACGTGCTGATCGTGGTGTTCATCGTCGCCGCCATCCTGACGCCGCCGGACGTCCTGTCGCAGACCGCCATGGCGGTGCCGATGTACCTGCTGTACGAGGGCGGCATCCTGTTTGCTGCCATCCTCAAGAAGAGCAGCCCACCGGATGCCGAGCCAGAAACCGAACAGGAGTCGGACGCCTGAGAGCCAGCGGCGCGCCTCAACTGACCGTGCGCGCGGTGACGCTGGGCATCGTGCTGGCGCTGCTGATGGCCGCTGCCAACACTTATCTTGGCCTGTTCGCGGGGATGACGGTCGCCTCGGCAATCCCGTCGGCCGTGGTGTCGATGGCGGTGCTCAAGCTGCTCGGCGGCGGCGGCATTCTCGAGAACAACATCGTGCAGACCGGCGGCTCGGCCGGCTCGTCGGTGGCCACCGGGGTACTGTTCACGACGCCGGCCCTGGTCATGCTGGGTGCCTGGCACGAGTATCGCTATTGGTGGGTGTTCGCCTTCGCGGCACTCGGCGGTGTACTGGGCGTGCTGTTCTCGGTGCCACTGCGGCGCGCGCTGATCGTGCAGCAGCAGCTGCCGTTTCCCGAGGGCACCGCGGCCGCGGAAGTGCTGCGCGCGGGAGCCGATCCGCGTCACGGCGCCAGGCTGCTGGCGCTGGCCGCGGCCGTGGGCGCGGTACTCAAGTTCGTGGCCGCCAACGGGCTACAGCTCATTCCCGACAACGCCACCGTCGGCCGTTACTTTGGCCGCAGTATCGCCTACACACAGACCAGCCTGTCGCCGGCACTGCTCGGGGTCGGATACATCTGCGGCTTCAACGTCGGACTGGTCATGCTGGCCGGCGGCATCATCTGCTGGAACATCGCGGTGCCGATCTACTCGGGCTATTTTCTCGCCGCCAACGGCGCACTGAGCGCGGCACTGGCGGGGCTGTCCGCCGCCGACGCTGCCGAAACGCTGTGGAGCAAACAGCTGCGTTTCATCGGCGTCGGCGCCATGCTGATTGGCGGTGTCTGGACGCTGGTGTCACTGCGCGGCGCCCTGCTCGCCGGCGTGCGCGCGGGGTTTGCGGCCACTCGGGCGGCGCGCGGCGCTTTTGCCCAAGACATTCCCGAAACCGAGCGTGATCTGCCGATGAAGTACGTCGTCATCGGCTGCATTGCGGCCGCGGGGCCGTTGATGTTCATGTACGCCTCGGTGATCGGCAGTGTGCTGCTCGCGGTACCCGTCACGCTGGCGATGATCGTGCTGGCATTCCTGTTCTGCTCGGTGTCGGGCTACATGGCCGGTATCGTCGGCAGCTCCAACGACCCGGTGTCGGGCATGATCATCTCGACCATCCTGGCGGCTTCCGCGCTGCTGCTGGTGCTCACTCACGGCAATGCCTTGGTCGGCCCGGTGGCCGCGGTGATGATCGGCGCGGCGGTCTGCAGCGCTCTGTCAATCGCCGGCGACAACGTTCAGGATCTCAAGTGCGGCCATCTGGTCGGCGCAACACCCTGGCGGCAGCAGGTCATGATTGCGGTCGGTGCCATCACCAGCGCCACGGTGCTGGCGCCGGTGCTGAACCTGCTGAACCGCGCCTATGGCATCGGAGTTCCGGATGCGCTGCATCCGCATCCGCTGCTGGCGCCGCAGGCGACCATGATGGCGGCGGTCTCGAAGGGGCTGTTCGGCGGCCAGCTGCCATGGGCGATGATCAGCATCGGCGGCGCCATCGGCCTCGGCATCATCCTGCTGGACCAGTGGCTGCGCGCACGCCGGGCTTCCTTTCGCGTACCGGTGCTGGCGGTGGCCGTGGGCATCTACCTGCCGCTGTACGTCTCCACCACCATCTTTCTCGGAGGCCTGGTCGGCTGGCTCGCGCAGCGTGGCCGCCCGGCGGAGGCGGCGGCGAACCTCGGCGGCCGCGGCATGTTGTTCGCAGCCGGCATGGTGGCCGGCGAGTCGCTGACCGGTGTGATCCTCGCCATTCCGATCGTCGCCTCCGGCCGTGCCGACGTACTGGCCCTGCCGGCGGCGTTGCAGCTCGGCGAGCCCGGCGCCACCTTACTCGGGCTGATGATGTTTGCGGCAATGGCCGTGCTGCTGTACCGCGTGGCGCGGCAGCGCGCGGCCGCCTGATCAGCGCTTCGGACCGACGGGCGCGGTGGAAGACCCTGCCGGCGAGGCCAGTGCATCCGGGGTTGCTCCCTGCTTCTCCAGCAGCACTTTGAGACGCGGCAAGGCCCGCTCCCAGCCGCGACGCAGCGCCACGTAGGTCGGATGCCAGTCGGGGCCCTCGGGTATGCCCGAGCCCATGAGACGCAGTATGGTCACTGCGGCCACGCCCAGCTGCCGCGCCGAGTTCGGGTCGCGATCCAGCAGGTAATCCTCCACCAGCACGGTACCGTCGTCGGGCAGGTTCGCCAGCGGCATGTAGATCAGGCGCAGGCGCCGCGGCGGCAGGAACACGTCGATGTGCGCTTCACGCTCGAGCTCGCCGTGCTTTGCGTTGTAGACGCCGCCCTCGCGCGCATCGACGCGCGCGTCCGGCGCGTACCACTGAGCCAGCATGGTCGGCTCGGTCAGCGCGCGCCACACCTGCTCGATGTCGGCAACGATGTCGACACGGTGGGCATAGCCGCGGGTCCCGTCCGCCATGATGTCAGCTACCGGCGACGTGCGGCGCAAACTGCGCGCGAATGGCGACTACGGCCATAGGCAGCAGTGAGATCGCAATGACGCTGAGCGTCACCACGCTGAAATGGGTCTTCACCCACGGCACGTTGCCGAATGCGTAGCCACCCAGCAAGAACAGCGCCACCCAAGCCAACCCCCCGATTGCATTGAAAACCTGGAAGCGATGATAGGGCATGCGGCCGATGCCGGCGACGAATGGGGCAAAGGTGCGGATGATCGGCATGAAGCGGGACAGCAGCACGGTCAAACCACCATAGCGCAGGAAATAGTCGTGCGTGCGCAGCAGGTACTCCTGGCGCACGAAGCGATAGTGCGCCGTGAGTGCGCGCTGCCCCAGGGCACGGCCGATGCTGTAGTTGACCGAGTTGCCCGCGAGCGCCGCCAGGCTCAGCAGTGCGAACAGCCAGCCGATGTGCAAGCTGCCGCTGGTGTCGACCGCCGTCAGCGCACCGATACCGAACAGCAGCGAATCACCCGGCAGGAACGGCGTCACCACCAGGCCGGTCTCGGCAAAGATGATGGCGAACAGGATCGGGTAGGTCCACTGACCGTAGTGCGCGAGTAGCTCGACCAGGTGATGGTCGAGATGCAGGAACAAGTCGAGGATCACTTCAGTGTCGGCGCGGTGGCGGTGGCGTCACTCGGGCCGCGGGCAACCTGGCCCGGATGACCGGTCAGGGCCTGCAGCGCCCGCGAGACCTGAGGATCTCGCTGCGACAGCGTCGACCGCGAAGCGTCATCGACCAGGTCCATCTCGGCCGGCGGATCCTCGGGCCCGTCGAGCACGGTGTCCGGCACGATGCCGACGCCGTTGATGGACACACCGGACGGTGTGAAGTAGCGCGAGGTCGTGATCTTGAGCGCCTGGCCGCCGGACAGCGGCATGATGGTCTGTACCGAACCCTTGCCGTAGGTACGGCGACCGATGAGCGTGGCGCGATGATTGTCGTGCAGCGCCGCCGCCAGTATCTCCGAGGCCGAGGCGGAGCCGCCGTTGACCAGCAGCACCAGCGTGGCGCCGTTGCTGACGTCGCCGGGCTTGGCCTCCATGCGGAAGCGGGCTTCGCGCGTGCGGCCCTCGGCGCTGACGATGACGCCGTGATCGAGGAAGTCGTCCGCTACCTCCACCGCCGAATCGAGCACTCCGCCGGGGTTGTTGCGCAGGTCGATGACGAAGCCCTTGAGACGAACCCCGCTGCGGCGCTCGAGCCGCGCGACCGCGCGCTCCAGTTCGCTGGCGGTGGTGTCGGTGAAACTGGTGATGCGCAGGTAGCCGTAGTCGGGCGTGAGCATTTCCGCGGCCACGCTCTGCAGCCGCACTTCGGCGCGCTCGACCGTGAACTCGAGCGGCGCGCTGGCGCCCGCGCGCCGGATGGTCAGGTGAATGGCGCTGCCTTCCGGACCGCGCATGCGCGTGATCGCGGCGTCGAGGTCGGCCGGATCCACCGGCACCTCGTCGATGCGCACGATGACGTCGCCGATCTGGATACCGGCGCGCTCGGCCGGCGAGTTCGCCATGCGCTTGACGATGCTGACCCCATCCTTGCCCGGCTCCACTTCGACACCGATGCCTGCATAGCTGCCGGTGGTGGTGACTTTCATGTCGTCGAATTCATCCGGCGTCAGGAAGGTCGAATGATCGTCCAGTGACTCGACCATGCCGCGGATGGCATTCTGCATGAGCTTGTGGTCGTCGATTGGGTCGACGTAATTCTCGCGCACCCGCTGGATGACTTCGGCCAGCAGCCGTGCATCCGCCCAGGGCAGCGCGCGATCGCTGCCGGCGCGCGGCAGTACGGAACCTTCTGCGCCGGGGTCCCGCTCCGCCAGCACGCGCTCGGTGACCGACAGGGACACACCCAGCAACAGGCCCAGCAGCAGGGCGAGGATCAGGCGGGCGCGCGGCGACATGGACTCGATATTACAGGGCGGCGCGGCTTCAGTCCTCGCCGCTGGCCCGTGGCAGGGCGGAATCCTGCCGGTAGACGCCGTCCGGGCGCGCTGCGGCGACGTACAGCGGCAGCTCCGCGAGTATATCGGCGAGCGGCGCCGGTTGCGCAATTGCGAATCCCTGACCGTAGTCGACGCCCAGGGATTCGATCCGGGTCCGGATCTCGTCGGTCTCGATATATTCGGCCACGGTGGTCAGCGACATGGCGCGCGCGAGCTGCGCGATCGCCTGCACCATCGACTCCGCGCGCGAATCCTTGAGCACGTCGCGCACGAAGCTGCCGTCGATCTTGAGCATGCCGATCGGCAGGGTTCGCAGGTACGCAAGCGAGCTCAGTCCCGTGCCGAAGTCGTCCAGCGCAATGTTGCAGCCGAGCTTGCGCAGGCGGCGCATCAGCACCTCGGCGCGCGACAGGTTGCCGATTGCGGCGCTCTCGGTGAGCTCGAAGCACAGCGCCGAGGGCGCCAGGCCGCTGCTCTCGATCAGCTGCGCAACGTGTTCGGTGAAATCCGTATCCTGCAGTGACTGGCCGGAGAAGTTGATCGAGAACACCACCGGGCTCGTGGCCAGCAGCTCGCTGTGCGGCTTGAGCATCTCGATGGCGCGGCCGATCACCCAGCGGTCGAGCGTGGGCATGAGCTGGTAGCGATGCGCCGCCGACATGAAATGGTCCGGCCCGACGATCTCGCCGTTCTCGGCGATCATGCGCAGCAGGATCTCGAAGTGCGGTGCGCCGCCGTGGCCACCGAGCGGCACGATCAGCTGCGCGTTGAGCTCGAGGCGATCCTCGGCAATGGCACCGCGTAGCTTGCTGATCAGGTCAATATCGGTGAATCGGCGAACGATGCTCTCATCGGCCTCGTGATAGACCTCGACGCGATTGCGGCCGCGGTCGTTGGCGGCCTTGCAGGCGGTCTCGGCGGCAGCGAACGCATGCACGAACTCCTTGGTGCGCGCTTCGATGGCCGCCACGCCGACGCTGATGGAAATCTGCATCTTGCCGTCGCCGAGCGTGGCCGCAACTTCTTCGGCACCGGCACGCAGCGCTTCGGCGAACTTGGCGGCGTCGTCGAGTGACGCCGGCAACATGATGGCGAAGCGGTCGCCGGAAATGCGCGCGCCGCTCGAGCCCGGTGGCATACGTTTGCGGATCAGCTCGCCGAGCTGTGAGATTACGCGATCGCCCATTGGCATGCCGTAGTTGTCGTTGATGACGTGCAGCCGGTTGATATCGATGAACAGTGCGCTCCAGGCGGCCCCGCCACCGCCGCCGTGCGTGGGCGCTGCGATCGGCCGTTCCTCGAGTGCACGACGCACGCGCTGCTCGAATGCCGGCCGCGTCAGCAGGCCGGTGAGCGAGTCGTAGCTGTTGGCCAGCACCGCCGACACGCGCCGGGCCAGCAGCTCGGTCAGACGGGAGTGGTGCGGCGTGAATTCGCTGGCGGATTCGGCGCGGAACAGCGCCAGCACGCCGACGCAGCGGCCGTCGGCGCGGGCGATCGGGCAGGCCAGCACGCGGTATGCGACTTCGTTGACGCCGGCCTGCAGCACCATGCGATTGACGATCGAGGCACCGCGCCGCACCTGGGCCATCGACAGCAGGTGGCGGTGCGCCTTGGCGAGCAGCGAGGTATCCAACGGCGCATCGGCCGAGGCATGCACCACGGCGATGCCGCGTTCCGGAATGATCAGCGCCGCTAGACCGACCTTCAGATGCTCGGTCGCGCTGGCGACGATGTCCTTGAGATCGGTGGCACTCTCGGGCTTGGCGTCGGCACCACCGCCGGAAACCGACAGCAGCATCTCGAGATCGTTGTCCTGCTCTGCCAGCGAACTGTGCAGATTCAGGATCTCGTGGCGCGCCAGCAGCTCGCGCCGCAGGCACTCGAGCGCGGGCTTGACCAGGCCGTGCACGAACGCAAAGGTGCGCTGCTCGTTGTCGGAATTCTGGCGAAAGCCGATTGCGACCACCACGAATGGCATGTTGTCGGCGGAAACCTCATCGCGCATGAGCCAGAACAGGTAGGTCGGCTCGCTGCCGGCCATGCGCTGCAGGCCGGCGGCGGTCGGATCGCGATTGGGTTCCTTGAGGGAGTCGACGACGGCGCTCGAGATCTCCGGCGCCACCGAGCCTTCGCTCGACCAGTGCATGTGCCCCTTGGGGTCGAACACACTCAGGCTGTTCATGCGCGGCAGCAACGCGCGCAACAGCTGGGCGTACGGCTCCAGCGACGACCACGGGGTCGTCGGAGCACGCTCGGAGGCTGTCTTAGTCATGCGTGGTAGTGTCCCTCTGGGACGGCAGAATCGCCCACCGAGGGTCAGTTCGCCTTGACGGACGTCGCTTTTCGGGCAATTGCGCCCCGAAACTAGGGCGAGGGGCGGCGCTCGCGGAACCAGGGCCTGGGATCCACCGGCCGGCCGTCGTGGCGGATTTCGAAGTAGAGCTCGGGTTCGGGCCGGCCGCCGCTGTCGCCCGCGGCCGCAATGACCTCGCCGGCTGTGACGGATTCCCCAGTGGCTTTGTACAGCCGCTCATTATGTCCATACAGGCTCAGGTAGCCGTTGCCGTGATCGACGATTGCCAGCAGCCCGAGGCCTGGCAGCCAGTCGGCGTAGACCACCCGGCCCGAAGACACCGCTTTCACAGGGGCGCCGCGCTCGGTGGCGACCAGCATCCCGTCCCAGCGAACGCCGGCGGCCCGCACCTCGCCGAACGACGCCGTCACGTGGCCGCTTACCGGCCAGCCGAGCTGGCCGCGCAGCTTGCCGAAGGCGCTGGTGGTCTCGGGCGGCGGCACGGTCTTGAGCGAGCGGTTGAGGCGCGACAGCAGTTGCTCGAGATCGGCCTGCTGGGTCTTGAGCTTGGCGAGGCTCTGCTCGCGCGTACGCGCCTCGGACTCGAGGCTGGCGAGCACCTTCTGGCGGTCGTTACGTGCGCGCTCGAGTTGCTGCAGCTGGGCCTGCTGCGAATCCTTGAGGTTGGCGAGTTCGCTCTGCTGCTGCGCCAGTTGCGTGTCGAGGCCGTCGATACGCTGCACGTGCTGCTGGATATCGCTGATTTCGCGCGCGCGCGCGCGCCCGAAGTAGCCGTAGTAGGCAAACAGGCGTGCGCGCAGCATTGGATCGCGCGCCGATAGCAGCAGCTTCAGTGGCTCGGCGCGGCCGATCAGGTAGGCGGCCCGCAGCTCGCCGGCGAGCGCCTGCCGCTCCTGCGCGAGTGCGCGCTGCTGCGCGTTGCGTTCGTTGCCGAGCGCGTTGCGACGATCGCTGCGGTCGGCATATTCGTGACCGATGCGGCTCACCTCGCCGCGGGCCTGGCCCACCGACAGCTCCGAAGCGCGCAGGCTGGCCGACAGGCGGTCGCGTTGGACCGCGTCCCGGCTAACCTGCTGGGTCATCTTCTCGATCTTTTCGCGCAAGTTCCGCAGCTGCGCCTCGGTCTTTTGTGGCGTCGCGGCGAGCGCGGCCAGACTCAGGCTCATGGCAAGCGCGATCAGCGCCACCGGCAACGGCGCCGCCAGAGAACGCAGGGATAGCGGCTCAGGTCCAGCCATGTGGCGCCGAGTGTAGGGCAAGCCCTCGGGTCGAGCAGCTATACTAATGATCTGATGGAACGATTATTCGACTACTGCGCGCATCACCCGGCACTCGCGGCCCTGCTCGGACTCGCGGCGGTGGCGGTGCTCAGCTATGAGACCTGGCTGCGCTCGCAGAGCGCCGGTGGCCTGCCGCCGCAGGAGGTCATCCGCCTCATGAACCAGGGCGCCACGGTGCTGGATCTGCGCCAGGCCGAGGAGTATGCCGCCGGACACATCAGCGGTGCGCGGCATTTCGACGCCGCGCAGATCAACAGCGCCACCGAGACGCTGCGCAAGTACAAGGAGCGGCCGCTCATCGTCTACTGCGACAAGGGACTGACCGCTGCCGGCGCCGTGCGCACGCTGGTACGGCAGGGTTTCACCAAGGTGTTCAACCTGCGCGGCGGCCTGGCGGCCTGGCGCGCGGAAAACCTGCCGCTGGCTCGCGGCTGAGTGCGCATGGGCGCGCCCGCCGTGGTCATGTACCTGAGCTCGTGGTGTCCCTACTGCCACCGGGCGCGTGCGCTGCTGCAATCGAAACAGGCGGAGGTGCAGGAGATAAACATCGACTCCGAGCCTGCACGACGCGAGGAAATGGTCCGCCGCAGCGGTCGCCGCACGGTACCGCAGATCTTCATCGGTGAGCGCCATATCGGCGGCTGCGACGATCTGCTCGAACTCGAAGCCGCGGGCGGACTGGATCCGCTGCTCGCCAAGAGCTGAAACAGGTTTCCCAATCAAACAAGCTTCAAGGTCGCTCCAATATGGCTAATGAACAGACTCCCTCCGCCCCTGAAACCGCGCCGTCCGCAGTACAGCTGGTACTCCAGGGCGTTTATCTGAAGGATTGCTCGTTCGAGGCGCCGCAGGGGCCACGCACCAATGGCGACTGGAACCCGCAGATCTCGCTCGATCTCAACACCAACGTCGCGCCGCTCGGCGGCGACATGCGCGAGGTGGTGCTGACGATTACGGTATCGGCCAAGCAGGGCGAGCAGACGCTGTTCCTGGTCGAAGTCAAACAGGCTGGCGCGTTCCTGATGCAGGGGCTCGGCAGTGAGGATCTCAAGCGCGCAGTCGGTAGTGTCTGCCCGGGCGTGCTGTTCCCCTATGCCCGCGCCGTGGTCTCGCAACTCGTCAGCCAGGGCGGCTTTCCGCAGCTGCTGCTGCCGCCGGTCAATTTCGATGCCCTGTACGCAAATTCACAGAACGAGACCTCGAACGTCACCAAGAACTAGCGCAGGCGGCCTCGCGTGACGGCCAGCCCCACGGCACGAGCCGACATTGCGGTGCTCGGCGCCGGCTCGTGGGGCACGGCATTGGCGATTCAATGCGCGCGTGCCGGCCGGCCAGCGCGCCTCTGGGGCCGGGATCCGGCCCATATCGAGCTGCTGGCACGCACACGGGTCAATCAGCGCTTCCTGCCGAACGCCGCATTTCCCGACACGTTGCGGTTGTTTCCAGCACTCGAAGCGGCCATCGACGGGGTCGACGATGTACTGCTGGCGGTGCCGAGCCACGGTTTTCGTGCCTTGCTGCAGCAGTTGCAGCCATTGCTGCCCCAGTCGGTGCGGCTGTGCTGGGCTACCAAGGGATTCGAGCAGGATACCGGCCTGCTGCCCAATGAGGTGGCGCACGCCGTGCTCGGCAGCGGCCGTTCGGTGGCGGTACTCTCGGGTCCCACGTTCGCCGCCGAAGTCGGCGCCGGCCTGCCCACCGCGATGACGATTGCCTCGGTGGAGCGAGAGTACGCCGACCGGCTCGCCCGCGACCTGTCCTCGGCAAGTTTCCGCGCGTACATCTCCACCGACATCACCGGCGTCGAGGTCGGCGGTGCGGTCAAGAACGTGCTCGCCATCGGCGCCGGGCTGTGTGACGGGCTGGGCTTTGGCGCCAATACGCGCATCGCCCTCATCACCCGTGGCCTCATGGAGATGACGCGGCTGGGGGTCGCGCTCGGCGCACAGCAGGAGACCTTCATGGGCCTGGCTGGCCTGGGCGACCTGGTGCTGACCTGCACCGACGACCGCTCGCGCAACCGCCGCTTCGGACTGGCCCTGGGTCAGGGTGCACCGGTCGATTCCGCGTTGCAGCAGATCGGCCAGGTAGTCGAGGGCTACCGCGCGGCCATGGCGCTGCGGCGCGTAGCCACGCGTGAGGCTGTTCAGATGCCTATCTGCGAAGGGATTTTCGGCGTGCTGTACGAGCGGCTGCCGGCCTGGCAGGTGGTTCGCGGCCTGATGGCGCGGCCGATCAAGCCGGAATTCGAGTAGGTTCAAGGGGGCTCAAGGAGCGCAGGGCGCGGCGCCAAATTCCTGCTGGCGCCAGGCCTCGTAGACCACCACGGCCACCGCGTTGGCGAGATTGAGGCTGCGATTGCCGGGCAGCATCGGAATCCGCAGCCGCTGCTGCAGCGGCACAGCCTCCAGTACCGCAGGTGGCAGTCCGCGAGTCTCGGATCCAAACAGCAGCAGGTCGCCGGCTTCGAAGCGGGCCTCGTCGTAGCGGCGTGCACCACCGGTCTCGATTGCAAACAGGCGCCGTGGCGCCAGCGCCCGGAGGCAGTGCTCGAGGCTCGGATGCGTCTGCGCACAGGCCAGGAGTGCGTAGTCGAGGCCGGCGCGCCGCACCGAGCGCCGGTCGAGGCTGAAACCCAGCGGCTCGATCAGGTGCAGACGGCAGCCGCTGTTGGCGCACAGGCGCATGATGTTGCCGGTGTTCGGCGGGATCTCGGGGTGGTGCAGGATCACCTGAAACATGCGGCACTCTATCGCGGTGACAGCCTAAGCCGGGGTGCGCATAATCGCCCGATGAGTACCGCTGTCCCAGGCGGGCCGCCGGCGTCGCTTGCGACGCGCTTCTGCGGCCTGGAGTTCGCTTCGCCCATCGTGCTGCTGTCCGGCTGCGTGGGTTTCGGCGAGGAATACACGCGCGTCGAAGGCTTCTCGAACCGGCACGCCGGGGCCATTGTGCTCAAGGGCACCACCGGTGCGCCGCGGCTGGGCAATGCGCCGCACCGCGTCTATGAAACCCCCTCCGGCATGCTCAACGCCATCGGGCTGCAGAATCCCGGGGTCGATCATGTCGTACGCGAGATCCTGCCGACGCTCGACTTTGCCGAGACGCGCTTCATCGCCAATGTCTGCGGCTCGACCATCGAGGAGTACGTCGAGGTCACGCGGCGCTTCGAGGACTCGCGCATCGATGCCATCGAGATCAACATTTCCTGCCCGAACGTCAAGGAAGGCGGTGTGCAGTTCGGCAACGTGCCGGAGATGTCGGCGCGGGTCGTGGCGGCTTGCCGCCGCGTGACGCGCAAGCCGCTGATCACCAAGCTGTCGCCCAATCAGACCGACATCCGCGAGAACGCGCGCCGCTGCATCGAGGCCGGTACCGACGCCTTGGCGGTCATCAACACGATCACCGGCATGGCAATCGATCTCGACACGCGCCGGCCGATTATCGGTCACGGCCAGGGTGGCTTGTCGGGACCCGCGATCAAGCCGATCGCGCTGCTCAAGGTCAAGGAGGTCTACGAGGTAGCGGGACCTGCGGGCATTCCGATCATCGGCCAGGGCGGTATCGGCAGCGCGCGCGACGCGCTCGAGTTCCTGCTCGCGGGCGCCAGCGCGGTAGGCATCGGCACGGCACTCTTCTACGAGCCACTGGTGTGCGCCACGGTCAACTCAGGGATCGCGGCCTACCTGGCGGCGCAGCGGCTGCATTCGGTGTCGCAGCTGGTCGGCACGCTGCAGCTTGGCCCGGTGGCGGCCACTGCGCGGGAGTGCGCATGAGCATCGCGGAGGAGCTCGAGAAGCTGCAGTCGCTGCGCGATCGCGGCGTCATCAGCGAGCAGGAGTTCGGGCGCGCCAAGGCGCAGGTGCTCGATGCGGCGCCGGTGGCGGGCGACACGCGCTCGTTCCTGCAGCAGCTGGCCCGGTCGCGCAGCGATCGCTTTCTCGGCGGTGTCTGCGGCGGCCTCGGGCGTCACACGGACCTGCCGTCGTGGGCCTGGCGCGTGATCTTCTGCCTTACGACACTTTACTTTGGAGCCGGGCTGCTGATCTATCTACTGCTGTGGTTGTTCCTGCCGCAGGAACCCTGAACTGAATGGGTAAGGTGAGCGCGCCCGAAGTGCGCTGGCGAACGATGTTCGGCGCCGTGCTGGTCGTGCGGCTGCTGTACCCGTTCTTCAACTCGCCGCTGACGCACATCTTCTCGGATCCGCAACGCCACTGGGACAACGCCGCACTGTTCCTGCATCCGTCGGTCATGGGCAGCGGCGATCCCTATCTCTATCAGCTGTGGCTGTTCGCGCTGCGGCAGCTATCCGGGGATTCTAGCGCGCTGGTGCTGACCAGCTGCGGCGCGCTCTGTGCCGGCATGGCCTACGGCTGGTACCGCGCGCTACGCGAGCTGCTGCCGCGGCTGCCGGCGTTGCGCGGCGCCGTGCTGATGGGGCTGTGGCCGCCTTTCATCGGCGGCTACGCCTACTTCATGAACGAAACGCTGCTGATGACGCTGACCGGATTTGCGATGGCGCTGACCCTGCGCGCGCTGCGCAAGCGCGAGCTGAGGTCGTGGGCGGCTGCCTGCGCGCTGTGGCTGCTGGCGTGCTTCACGCGGACCGTGGCGCTGCCAATGGCGCTGCTCGGACTGCTGTGGGCGTGGCTGCTGCAGCCGCAGAAACTGCGGGCCGCGCTGCTGGCCACGGCGCTGAGCCTGATACTGATCATTCCGGCCGGGCTGCACACGCGTTCGGCGCTCGGATTCTTCTCCCCGTTCGGCAATCTCTACCTCAATGAGATCTACCATGCCGGACACAACAAGAGCATTCAGATCGACTTCGGGCCACAGGGCCAGTACATCTTCGGCAGCCCGAGCTATTACAATCCCACGTTCTATCCGTTCTCGGACTGGAAGACCACACGCACCGGCATACAGAACATCACCATCGATACACGCAACGGCCGCGACGACTGGCGCCGCGTGCGCGCCGCGATCCCGCCGCGCTCGTTCGGCGAGCAGTGGCGGGACTTCGGCGAGAACCTCTGCTACCTGCTGTTCGGCCAGTCCTGGCCCGATAACGACCGCTCGACCATGGTCGGCTGGGCCACGGTGTGGCTGCGCTGGCTGTTCGTGCCGATGGCGCTGGCGGTGGCAGCGGCGGCCGCCGCGCGGCTGTATCGGGGTCGCGAATGGCTGCTGCCGACGTGTGCGCTGCTGAGCCTGGCACTGCTAATCGTGCAGCGCGAGGGCATCATGGAAGGCCGCTATCGCAAGCCGATCGAGCCCGTGTTCGTGGCGTCACTGCTGCTCGCCTGGCAGGTGCGCGGGCGGCGGGAGGCAGACACATGAGCGCCCGGCGCGCGCGGGGCCGGAGCGGGCCCCAGAGTGGCGGCTGTCCGGCATCCGCCACCCATAGCGTGGTGGCTTGGAGCGGCGTCATCTGCATGCTGCTGGCCGTCACCTGGCTGAATTTCGTTCCGGTAGTCCATGTGCTGCCTCACCAGGCGTTGATCGTGATGGCTGCCGCGGCATTCGGCGTGTTCGCACCGGACCTGCTGTGGCAGAAAGTGCAGCGTCGCATGCTGAGCGCGCAAAATCCGGGCGACTGGGCGCGCAGCCTGACAAAACTGCTCGGCCTGGCCGGCTCGCTCGGCTGCATCGCGCTGCTGTACTGGCTGTTTCCGGAATATGCGGCGCAGGGGTTCTACGCCAATTTCTGGGAGGCCATGAGGACGCTGCTGCCGCTGTGGGCCATCGCGGCCGTACCTTACATATATTGGGTCGACCAGCGGCTCGCCGAACCGCGCGATGCGCTCTGGCAGATGGGTCGGCTGCTGCTCGGGCAGTGGCAGGACGTTTCCGGTGCGGTCGTCTGGCAGCATCTGCTGGGATGGCTGGTGAAGGGTTACTACCTGCCGCTGATGTTCACCTACTTCTGCGGCAACCTCGACAAGCTGCTGCACTACGACCTGACGCTGCTGGTCGATTTCAAGGGCTACTACGATTGGGCGTACTTCACGCTCTACTTCATCGACGTGGCGCTGGTGTCGATGACCTACCTGATGTCGCTCAAGCTCACCGACACGCACATCCGCTCCGCCGAGCCAACCTGCTTCGGCTGGCTGGTGGCATTGATCTGCTACGAGCCGTTCTGGTCGGTCATCGGCAATCAGTACCTCGGCTACGGCAGCAATCGCGAGTGGGGTTACTGGTTCGGAAGCTCGCCGACGCTGTACGCGTTGTGGGGATCGGTGATTCTGCTGCTCGTGGTCATCTATGTGTGGGCGACCATCGCCTTCGGCGGACGGTTTTCGAACCTGACCCATCGCGGCATCATCACCAGCGGACCGTACCGTTACACCAAGCATCCGGCGTACCTGGCGAAGAACCTGTCGTGGTGGCTGGTCTCCATGCCGTTCATGTTCGGCGTCAGCGCGCTCGCGAGCCTGCGCTGCTGCGCACTGCTGCTGATGCTCAATGGTGTCTACTACCTGCGCGCCAAGACCGAGGAGCGGCACCTGTCGCTCGACCCGGATTACCGGCGCTACGCCCAGTGGATCGATGAGCACGGCCTGCTGCGACGTATTTCGAGCATTCCGCTGCTCGGCGCGCTGGCGCGTTGGCGGCCGGAGTTCTCCGGCTATCGCTCGCCCGCCAGCTTCAGGCCCGACGCGTCGGCCTGAGGGCCGCGCCCGTCCCGCAGCCATACCGTGCGCGCCGGCGTTGCGAACGCCACGCCCGCCTGGGCGAAGCTGCGCAGGATCTGGCGGTTCACCTGGTCGAGCGCGCGCCATTCGCTGGCGCGGCCGACACGATGGCGATGTCGAAGGCGCGATCGAGCCGGTGCGGCAGCGTCAAAATGCGGTCGGCGCAGAACGGCGCGAAGTATTTGACGCAGTGACTGTGACCAGCCAGACATGGGCGCAGGGTAGCCTGAGCCGTCGGCGCCGCGTGACCCGCCGGCGCCGATTCGGATTAAGATGCGGCGGGAGAGAATCGGAGCCATGGCCTACCAGCCGAGCCAGTGCGATGCGGTCATCATCGGCGCTGGCCACAACGGATTGACGTGCGCCGCATATCTTGCGGCCGCCGGTCTCAAGGTCATCGTGCTGGAGCGTCGCGGTGTCGTCGGCGGCGCTGCCGTAACCGAGGAGTTTCATCCCGGTTTTCGCAACTCGGTGGCGGCCTACACCGTCTCCCTGCTGAATCCGAAGGTGATCCGGGACCTCGAGCTGGCACGCTTCGGTCTGCGCGTGGTCGAGAGGCGCCTGTCGAATTTTCTGCCGACCGCGGACGGACGCTATCTCTGCACTGGCGCCGGCCGCACGGCGGCCGAGGTTGCACGGTTCTCGCACGACGACGCCCAGCGGCTGGATGACTACGGTGCCCGGCTCGATCGCATCGCGGACGTACTGCGGCAGCTGGTGCTGCAGACACCGCCCAATGTGGTGCGCGGCGACTGGCGCTCGGCCCTGCCGCAGCTGCTGCAGGCGGCGCGTGTCGGCGGCCACCTGAGGCGGCTCGACCTGACGATGCAGCGGGAGCTGTTGCGCCTGTTCGCCACCTCGGCCGGAGACTATCTCGATGGCTGGTTCGAGAGCGACCCGATCAAGGCCGTGTACGGCTTCGATGGCATCGTCGGCAACTACGCCAGTCCCTATACGCCCGGCTCGGCGTACGTGCTGCTGCACCACGTATTCGGCGAGACCAACGGCAAGAAAGGGGTATGGGGCCACGCCATCGGCGGCATGGGCGCGATCACGCAGGCGATGGCGAAGTGCGCGACATCCCGTGGCGTCGAGATCCGCGTTCGCAGTCCGGTGCGCGAGGTCATCATCGAGCGTGGCCGCGCCATCGGCGCAACTACCGAGGCCGGCGACACCATAAGGGCACGCGCGGTCATCTCGAATCTGAATCCCAAGCTGCTCTACCAGCAGCTGATCGCACCCGGCGCGCTTGGGCCGGAGTTCCGCGAGCGCGTCGGCCAGTGGCGCTGCGGTTCAGGGACCTTCCGCATGAACGTGGCCCTGAGCGAGCTGCCGGATTTTCGCTGCCTGCCCGGCAAGCGGCTTGCGGATCACCACACCGCGGGAATCATCCTGGCGCCTACGCTCAAGTACATGGAACAGGCCTACTTCGATGCACGCATGGGCGGCTGGTCGCGGCAACCGATCGTCGAGATGCTGATTCCGTCGACACTCGACGACAGTCTGGCGCCGCCGGGACAGCATGTCGCGAGCCTGTTCTGCCAGCACGTGGCACCGCAGCTGCCGGGAGGCGAGTCCTGGGACGTGCATCGCAACCATGTCGCCGATCTCATGATCGACACCGTCAACGACCACGCCCCCAATTTCAAGGCTGCCGTGCTCGGCCGCCAGATCATGAGTCCGCTGGATCTCGAGCGGACTTTCGGCCTGATCGGCGGCGACATCTTTCACGGCGCACTGCAGCTCGACCAGCTGTTCTCCGCGCGCCCGATGCTTGGCTACGCCGACTACCGCGGCCCGATTGCGGGGCTGTACCTCTGCGGGTCGGGCACGCACCCGGGCGGCGGTGTCACCGGCGCGCCCGGACACAATGCCGCACGCGAGATCGTCGCGGATTTTCGGCGGCGGCGGCTGCCTGCATCGAGAGCCTGACCCGCCTCGGCAACCACTTGGTTGCAGCCTCTGCAACCGGACAGTTGACGCCAGTTCTATGACCGCGTGTCGTCAACAGTCAACCGGAAGGTTGCCGGTGGCAACCACTTGGTTGACAGTTCAAGCCGAACGCCCCTCGCAATGGTGTCAACCGCGCGGTTGCAGGTCGCATCTCTAATGCCCGGTCTTGAACCGGGTCCACATCCGGCTGAGTTCGCGCGCGAAGGCCGGCGAGTGCGTCCCCATGGGGTGCAGCAGCGCGCGCTGCGCGCTGTCGGGATAGATGGCGCGATCCTGGTACTCCGCGTCAGTCACCAGCGGGTAGGCAGCCGCGTTGGCGGTCGGGAAGTGCATGGTATTCGCGTTCCGGGCCGCAACCTCCGGCCGCAACAGGTAATCGATGAACCGATGCGCATTGCGCGGATGCGCGGCGTCGGCCGGTATCGCCATCACGTCGAAGAAGATCATCGACCCTTCGCGGGGCAGGATGTACGCCAGCGTGGCGCCCGTGCCGGATTCGCGGGCGCGGGCGCGCGCCTGCGCATAGTCGCCGCTCCAGAGCAGCGCCATGCAGATCTCGCCGCTGGCGAGGTCCGCGAGGTACCGCGAGGAATGGATGTAGCGCACATACGGACGAATCGACAGCAAGACCTGCTCGGCGGCCTTGAGGTCATCGAGCGATTCGCTGTTGGGATCCCGGCCTAGATACAGCAGCACGGTCTCGAGGACTTCGTCGGGCGCATCGAGGATCGAGACACCGCAGGATTGGAAGTGCCGCACGACATTGGGGTCGTAGATCATCGCCAGACTGCCCACCGGTGCGTCGGGCAACGCGGCGGCGATCTTTGGTGCGTTGTAGCCGACGCCCGAAGTTCCCCAGAAGTAAATGACGGCGTACTGGTTACCGGGGTCGTTCGCCGCCAGGCGCCGGGTCAGGTCGGCATCGAGGTTGCCGAGATTCGGCAGCAGCGACTTGTCGAGCTTGCGATACACACCGGCGCCGATCTGTCGCTGCAGGAACGGTGCGGTTGGCACCACCAGGTCGTAACCCGTCCTGCCCGCCAGCAGCTTGGTTTCGAGCACCACGTTGGCGTCGAACACGTCGTAGTTGACCTTGATGCCGGTCTCCTTCTCGAAGGCCGGTATCAGCGTCGGATCGATGTAGTCGGTCCAGTTGTAGACATTCAGGACCGGCTCTTCGCCGGCCGCCGATGTTGTGTCTGCGGCGTGCCGGCCGCAGGCCACGAGCAGGCACGCCAGCGCGCAGCCGCACACCGCCAGGCGGCGCTGCTTGCTCACTCCTGATCGTCGACGTCGTCCATCGCAAGTTCTTTGAGCTTGCGCGTCAGCGTGTTGCGTCCCCAGCCGAGCAGTTTGGCCGCGTCCTGACGGTGGCCCTGCGTGTGCTTGAGCGCCACGCGAATCAGCGTGCGTTCGAAGGCAGGCAGCGCGTCATCCAGCAATGGCTTGGCTGGCGAGAGCGCCTGGCGATCGGCCCAGCTCGCCAGCGACGCGGTCCAGTCCTGCTCCGGCGTGGAACTCGCCACCGCGCCGGAGATCTCGTTTGGCAGATCCTCGGCGCGCACCTCGTTGCCGGGCGCCAGTACCGTGAACCGGCGGCAGAGGTTGACGAGCTCGCGCACGTTACCGGGCCATGCATAGGCCGTCAGCTTGTCGCGCACATCGGTGGTGAGTGCCTTGGTGTCGACGCCGAGTTCCTGCGCGGCGATGCGCAGGTAGTGCTCCAGCAGGTCCGGCACGTCTTCGCGCCGCGCGCGCAGCGGCGGCAGCTCGATGGGGATGACGTTGAGCCGATGGAAAAGATCCTCGCGGAACTGGCTGTTGCGCACGCGTTCCTCGAGGTTCTGATGCGTGGCGGCGATGACGCGCACATCGACCCGGATCGGGGTCTGACCGCCGACGCGATAGAACTCGCCCTCGGCCAGCACGCGCAGCAGGCGCGTTTGCAGCGAGGTCGACATGTCGCCAATCTCGTCGAGGAACAGCGAACCCCCGTCGGCCTGCTCGAAACGGCCACGGCGCAGGCTGTCGGCACCGGTGAACGCACCCTTCTCGTGGCCGAACAGCTCGGACTCGAGCAGCTCGGCTGGAATGGCCGACGTATTGAGCGCAATGAAGGGCTTGTTGGCGCGCGGACTGTGCTCGTGCAGCGCACGCGCGGCCAGCTCCTTGCCAGTGCCGGACTCGCCGGTGATCAGCACGTTGACGCTCGAGCGGGACAGGCGCCCGATGGCACGGAAAACCTGCTGCATCGCCGGCGCGCGGCCGAGCAGCTCCGGAATGCTCGGTGTGGCGACGACGCCGTCGACACTGCGGATCCCTGCCGCCGCGGCTCGCTTGACCAGGTCGACCGCCTGGTCGATGTCGAAGGGCTTGGCCAGGTATTCGAAAGCGCCGCCCTCGTAGGCGGACACGGCACTGCCGAGGTCGGAGTAGGCCGTCATGACGATGACGGGCAGCTCGGGATGGGCATCGTGCACACGCCGCAGCAGGTCGAGACCCGAGTGGCCGGACATGCGGATGTCGGTGATGAGCACGTCGGGTGTGTCGTTGCGCAGCGCGGCCAGCGCCGGTTCGGCGGCATCGAACGCCTTGGGGCTCATGCCACCGTTCTTGAGTGCGCGCTCGAGCACCCAGCGTATGGAAGTATCGTCATCGACTAGCCAGACACGCAGCGGTTGAGCAGTCATTCAGCACCTTCCAGCGGGAGTAGTAGTGAAAAAACGGTATGACCGGGACGACTTTCGAATTCGACGATGCCGCGATGGCGCGTCACCAGATCCTGCGCCACTGCGAGCCCGAGGCCCGTGCCGGTAGAGCGGCTCGTGACCAGCGGATAGAACACACTGCGCTGCAGCTCCGGCGGCACGCCGTGGCCGTTGTCCTCGACCTGGATGTTGGCCACCAGACGGTGGCGCACCGTGCTGATGTTGATGTTGGTGAGCACGCGGGTGCGCAAGGTGATGCGGCCGCCGACCGGATCGACCGCCTGCAGTGCGTTGCGCGCCACGTTCAGCAGCGCCTGCACAATTTCGTTGCGATCGAACAGCGCATTCGGCAGGCTCGGATCGTAGTCGCGCTCGATGGCGATGCCGGACGCGGCTTCGCTGCGCAGCAGGTGAAACACGCGCTCGCAGAGCTCGTGAATGTTGATCGACACCTTCTGCGGCAGCGCGGACGGCCCGAGCATGCTGTCCACCAGCGTCCGCAGGCGATCGGCCTCGTTGATGATGACGGTGGTGTATTCCTTGAGCGAGCCGTCGTGCAGCTCGCGGTCGAGCAGCTGCGCAGCGCCGCGCAGGCCGCCCAGCGGATTCTTGATCTCGTGCCCGAGCTGCCGCAGCATCAGCCGGCTGCCATCGAGGCGTGACAGCATCTCGCTTTCGCGCGAGATGCGCTGGCGGGTGCGCGCGTCGGCGAGTTCCAGCAACAGGTGCGTGCCGGTCACCTGGCCTTCGAGCGGCGTCACGGTGATGTCGACCACGACCGGATCGCGATGTCCCTGCTTCAGGGCCGGAGTCAGCGATATCTCATGTCCGGCGTAGGGCTCGACGCGCTCGAGCGAGCGGCGCAGCAGCAGATCGAGCGCCTGCGACTCGTCGAACAGTCCGGTGATCGGACGGCCGCGCGCCTGGTTGAGGCCGACCGCCAGCAGGTCCTGCGCGCCGACGTTGGCGTAGACCACGCACAGGTCCGCATCGAGCATCACCAGGCCGGTCGACAACACGTCGAGCAGATCGGCGGGATCGAAATGCGACAGCGGCGAAGGGCTGAGAGTCTCAACGGCCATCGCGTGTCTCCGCGACGGCGGCGGCGGCGGCGGCTAGTGCGGCTTGACCGGCGACTGCGGCGAATTCACCGACGGGCGCTGTACGGAAAAGCTGACCGGCGCGGCATTGCAGAGCACCGAGCCATCGGGGCCGCGGATCTGTGCCGTGATGGTGTGGGCACCGCGCTCCGGCGATTCCACCACGAAGCGCGTGCCGTCGCCGACCGGCGGCAGTGGCTGGCCATCCATGGCTACGCTGATCGAGTCGCCCACCTGCAGCCCGGGGCTCGGCGAGACGCTGACCTGCACCGCATCCGGCGCAAACAGGTTGTCGTCGTTGCCGGGCCGCGTGATGGCGCAGGAAACGTAGCCGGCATTGCTGCCGGTCCGGGTGGCCGGGCCGCCCGAGGGCGCTGGCGCCGCTTCCGGGACCGGCGTGTTGTGATAGGTCTGCGCACCGGAGACCTGGATCTTCTCCGCACCGGCATGCGGGGTGTCGGAATAGTGCACCACGCCGTCCGCATCGACCCACTTGTACAAGGTGGCGGCAGCCACCCAGCCGCTCAGCGCGAGCAGACATAAGACCACGGGGGCGGAGCGCAATACGGTACGCATCTGCAGCAAGCATACCGCTTCGCGGCCATGGCGCAAAAAACCGACCGCGGGCGGCGTTGGGCTGGCGAGTGGTTCCGGTTGCTTTCACCGCGCCCCGTGCGACCTTGAGCTCAGACGCTGTAATACATATCGAACTCGATCGGGTGCGTGGTCATGCGCAGGCGCGTGACCTCCTGCATCTTGAGTGCGATGTAGGCGTCGATGACGTCGTCCGTGAACACGCCACCGCGCTTGAGGAACTCGCGATCCGAGTCGAGGGCTTCGAGCGCCATGTCGAGCGAATGACACACGGTCGGGATGTGCTTGGCTTCCTCGGGCTCCAGGTCGTAGAGATCCTTATCGGCGGGCTCGCCGGGATGGATCTTGTTCTGGATACCGTCGAGGCCCGCCATCATCATGGCCGAGAAGGCCATGTATGGGTTCGCAGTCGAGTCGGGGAATCGCACTTCGATGCGGCGGGCCTTCGGGCTCGACACCCAGGGTACGCGGATCGAGGCCGAGCGGTTGCGCGCCGAGTACGCCAGCATGACCGGCGCTTCGAAGCCCGGCACCAGCCGCTTGTAGCTGTTGGTGGTGGCATTGGTCAGCGCGTTGATGGCACGGGCGTGCTTGATGATGCCGCCGATGTAATAGAGACAGGTTTCGGACAGACCCGCGTACTTGTCGCCGGCGAAGATGTTCTTGCCGCCCTTCGACAGCGACTGGTGCACGTGCATGCCGCTGCCGTTGTCGCCGACCAGCGGCTTGGGCATGAAGGTGACGCTCTTGCCGTAGCTGGCGCCGACATTGTGCAGCGCGTACTTGAGGATCTGCACCTCGTCGGCCTTCTTCACCAGCGTGTTGGCGCCCACACCGATTTCGCACTGGCCGCCGGTGGCGACCTCGTGGTGGTGTACTTCCACCGTCAGTCCCATTTCCTCGCAGGCCTTGCACATCGCGGCGCGGATGTCCTGATAGCCGTCGACCGGGGGCACCGGGAAGTAGCCGCCCTTGAGGCCTGGTCGATGCCCCTTGTTGCCGTCTTCGAAGCTGGTCTCGGAGTTCCAGGCGCCCTGGATCGAGTCGATCTCGTAGAACGCCTTGTGAAGGCTGGCACCCCAACGGACGCTGTCAAAGATGAAGAATTCGTTTTCCGGCCCGAATAGCGCCGTATCGGCGATGCCGGTGGACTTCAGATAGGCCTCGGCGCGTTTGCCGAGCGAGCGCGGATCGCGCTCATAACCCTGCATGGTGGCCGGCTCGATGATGTCGCAGCGCAGGTTGACCGTCGCTTCCTCGAAGAACGGATCCAGCACCGCGGTTTCGGCATCCGGCAACAGGATCATGTCGGACTCGTTGATGCCCTTCCACCCCGCAATGGACGAGCCATCGAACATCTTGCCCTCGACGAAGAACTCCTCGGTCACGTAACGCGCCGGGATGCTGACGTGCTGCTCCTTGCCTCGGGTGTCGGTGAAGCGCAGATCGGCCCACTTCACTTCCTTTTCCTTGATCAAGTGCAGAACATCGCGTGAACTCATATCGCCTCCTGATGATTGATTGTTATTGGCTGAGCCCCATAAGGATGCAGCCAGCGTGCCAAAGCCCAATTCGTTCAAATCGTCAGAGAATTCGGGAGCTTGGGAATTAGCGCCGCCCCCGCCGGCGCGTCGATGCCCTATTATAGTGCATCGCTGAAGTGCGCCGCTCCCTGACGGAGCGGAAAACCGGCCCGGAGCTGCGCTCGCTTATACTCGCGCGTCCCGACCACAGACCCCAGATTCGATGCAACGACCGAAGATCGGACCCCGCCCGCAGACGTTCCAGGAGTTGCTATTTGCATTGCAGCACTTCTGGTCCGAACGCGGCTGCGTGATCCTGCAGCCCTATGACATGGAGGTCGGCGCCGGCACCTTCCATTCCGGCACCTTCCTGCGCTCGATCGGCCCGGAACCCTGGAGCGCCGCCTACGTCCAGCCCTCGCGCCGCCCGACCGACGGCCGCTACGGCGACAACCCGTTCCGGCTGCAGCATTACTACCAGTTCCAGGTCGTCCTCAAACCCTCGCCGCTCGACCTGCAGGAGCTCTATCTCGACAGTCTGCGCGCACTCGGCTTCGACCCGCGGGTACACGACGTGCGCTTCGTCGAAGACAACTGGGAGTCGCCGACGCTGGGTGCCTGGGGGCTCGGCTGGGAAGTCTGGCTCAACGGCATGGAGATCACGCAGTTCACCTACTTCCAGCAGGTCGGCGGGCTGGATTGCCGGCCCGTCACCGGCGAGCTCACCTACGGCGTCGAGCGGCTGGCAATGTACCTGCAGGGTGTCGAGAGCATCTTCGACATCACCTGGACCGATGGGCCGCGCGGGCGCGTGAGCTACGGCGACGTGTTCCACCAGAACGAAGTGGAGCAGTCGCAGTACAACTTCGAGCACGCCGATACCACCGTACTGTTGCGTCGCTTCGACGAGCACGAGGCAGCCTGCGGCGTACTGCTGACAGTGCCACTGGCGCTGCCGGCCTATGAGCAGGTGCTCAAGGCCTCGCACACCTTCAACCTGCTCGACGCGCGCGGCGCGCTCTCGGTCACCGAGCGGCAGCGCTACATCCTGCGCGTGCGAACGCTGGCGCGCGGTGTCGCGCAGGCGTATTACGCCAGCCGCGAAGCGCTCGGCTTTCCGATGTTGCAGCAGAGCACCGCGGCGACCGCCTCATGAGTCACGATTTCCTGGTCGAGCTCGGCACCGAGGAGCTGCCGCCGAAGGCGCTGCGCTCGCTCGAGCGCGCCTTTGCCGAAGGCGTGGTGAGCCGGCTGGCCGAGCTGTCGCTCAGGCACGGCGCGGTGACCTCCTTTTCGACCCCACGGCGACTGGCGCTGCTGCTCAAGCGGCTGAGCGCGCAGCAACCGGATCAGCAGGTGGTGCGACGCGGACCGCCGCGCAAGGTGAGCTTCGATGCCGCGGGCGCGCCGACGCGCGCGGCGCTCGCCTTTGCCAGCAGCTGCGGCGTACCGGTCGAATCCCTCGGCACCGAGCGCGATACAAATGGCAACGAGTATCTGCAGTTCAGCGGCACCAAGACCGGCGCGCCGGCGGCCACGCTGCTGCCGGGTGTGGTGCAGGCCGCGCTCGACGCATTGCCCGTGCCGAAGCGCATGCGCTGGGGCTCGCTCGAGGTGCAGTTCGTCAGGCCGGTGCACTGGCTGCTGATGCTGCACGGCGCGGAACCGATCGCGGCGTCGATGCTGGGCGTCGAGGCTGGCAGCAGTACCTTCGGGCATCGCTTCATGGCGCCCGGTGCCATCAAGGTGCGCTCGCCCGGAGGCTACCAGCGACTGTTGCAGCAGCGCGGCCGGGTGGTCGCAGCGTTCGACCAACGGCTGCAGATCCTGCGCTCGCAGGTGGAGGCGCTGGCGCTAAGCCTGCAGGGACGCGCGCTCCTGTCGGCAGAATTGCTCGAGGAAGTCACCGCCTTGGTGGAGTGGCCCGTGGCCATCGCCGGCCAGTTCGACGCGCGCTACCTGGCGCTGCCGCGCGAGGTGCTGATCTCGACGCTGCAGGATCATCAGCGCTACTTCGCGCTGGAGGATCCGTCCGGACAGCTCATGCCCTGGTTCATTACCGTGAGCAATATCGACAGCCCGGAGCCAGGCGTGGTGCGCGCCGGCAACGAGCGCGTGGTGCGCCCGCGGCTGGCCGACGCGGAGTTTTTCTGGCGGCAGGATCGAAAGGCCCCGCTGGCCGCGCGACTCGCCGGGCTCGAGCACGTTACCTTCCAGGCACAGCTCGGCTCGCAGGGCGGACGCACGCGGCGCATCGCGGCACTGGC
>JBAUYT010000100.1:0-1628 GCA_049584935.1 Steroidobacteraceae bacterium | reverse complement strand
GCCCGCGGCTGTCGTCCAGTACCTCCAGCCGCGGCGCGCGCTGCGCGAGCCACTCCTCCAGGTCGAAGAGCGCCATTGCGCGCGGCGCCTCGTTAGCGGCCGGCAGGTCCAGCAGAGGGCTCGGTTCGTGCCGCAGATCCGCCTCGGCGCGAGGGTAGCTCAGTACCAGCTGGCGAGAGGCGCTGCGCCAGCGTTGCAGCGCGCGTTCGGCCCGCTGCAGCGGCGTCGCCGGGTCCGCGCCCGGCATGCCTGCGGCACGCTGCAATCCCCACGGCACCATCGGATCGGGATGCAGTGCCTGCGGCCATGCCGCAGCCGTGAGCCCGGCAACCCAGATGCCGTCATAAATCGCGATCGGATCGGCAAGGCTAGACGTCAGCGTGACCGGGGCGTCGTCGGTGGCCGGCTCGAAGGCAGTCTGGGCTGCGAGTTGCCGCAATAGCGCCAGCGCCTGCGATGCCGGCAGAGATGCATCGGTGGTGATGGCTGCGAGCTCACCCAGCAACTCTTCGAAGCGCAGCCGCAGCTGCTGCTCGGCACTCGAGAGCTGCGCCCCGGGCCAACCCGCGCGCAGTAGACTGCGTGCAAACCGGCGCGCCCAGTCGGCTGGCGAGCTCCGTGCCACGCCCGCCTCGCCGCCAGCATCCACTGGCTGCAACAGCTGCTGCAACACCGCACTGGCCGCGTCGCCGGCGGCCCGCGCCAGCGCCCCCAGCAGCGAGGACAGCTGCGGCCGGCGCAGCTCGATATTGCGCTCGCGCAGCCAGAGGTCGGTCGCCAGCCGTGCCTCGCGGCTGGAGGCAGCCAGGTAGGGGGAGCGCAGCACCGGACTGAGCTGCGCAAACTCGAGTTCGCCGCACGCCAGGCTCAGCAGCTGCAGCGCCAGCGACACCAGCGGATAGCCGGCCAGCGGTTCACCACCCTCGACCGCCACGCTCTCCATATCGCTCTGGCCCGCACCGGTTCTGCCGAGCAGACGCTCCCCATCCAGTCGCCTCGTCAGCGCACGCAACCAGAGGTGGCGCTGCTCGGGCAGGCGTGCCACGACCACCAGCAGGCGCGCCCGCGGGTCACGCTCGAGTTCCCCAGCGCACCAGTCTGCGGCGGCCAGGGCTTCCTGCTCGGGATCGTCCAGCGCCCGCACTGCCGTGCCGGCGGCCGAGTCTGGAGGTTCGTCCGCTCGGATCTCGATTCCCAGCGAGTTAAGCCAGGCAGCTCGCGCAGGGCCGAGCTCCTCGAATCCGGCCAGCCGCGTAGGCGTGGACGGCGCCAGATAGTCGGCACAGGCGCGCCACGAGCTGCTCCAGATGACCTGGCGGCTGCGGCAACTGCGCGCAAATTGCGATTGGGCGCTCAGCAGCACCGCTGCCTCTGCGGTGGTGGCCTCCCGCAGCGTCAGGCCAAAGTCCTCGAGCAACAGCGTGGCCCGCCGCACCGGGTCGATCAGACCGTCGGGCCACAGTACCTGTAGTTCCTCGACGCAGGCCTGACGAACGGCCTCGCGCCAGAGCCACCAGCTGTCGGCCCGCGACAGCCTCCCCGGCACCGCCACACCGCGCGCGCGCGCTTCGTCGAGACCCTGCTCGAGCCAGGCGCCCCAGGCAAGGACCCGCGGCGTGGTCCAGGTG
>JBAUYT010000099.1:0-35657 GCA_049584935.1 Steroidobacteraceae bacterium | reverse complement strand
GTGCAGCTCCGCCCGGTCGGGCTCCAGGGCCAGCGCGCGCCGGTAGCTGGCCTCGGCCTCCTCACGCTGCCCCAGATCGACCAGTGCGTTGCCGAGATTGACGTGAGCTGCCGCCAGGTTCGGGGCCAGCTGCAGGGCGCGTCGACAGCTTTCCAGTGCTTCCTGCGGCTTGCCGATTTCCCGCAGCACATACCCGAGGCTGCTGTGCACCTGTGGCAGACGCGCTTCGAGCTGCAGCGCCTGCCGAAAGGCATCGGCCGCTTCGGCGAACCTGCCCAGGCTCATCAGCAGATTGGCCAGATTGACATGAGCTTCGAGCAGCGTCGGCTTCAGAGTCAGTGCGCGACGGTAGCTCGCGGCCGCTTCCTCCCGCTGCCCAAGGGCGGCCAGTGCGTTCCCCAGATTGCTGTGGGCCTCGGCCAGATCGGGTTTGAGCTCGAGCGCGCGGCGGCAGCTTTCGAGTGACTCCTGCAGCTGGCCCATCTGCCGGAACGCGTGACCGAGGTTGCTATGGACTTCGGCGTAACCCGGATTGGCTGCCAGCACGCGACGGTAGCGAGCAACCGCCTCTGCCACGCGGCCGACGCTCTGCAGAGCGCCGCCCAGCACTACCTGGGTCGGCTCCGAATCAGGCGCCAATGACAGCGCCCGCTCCAGGCTGCCGATGGCCTCCGCCGGATTGCCCGCGTCGAGCAACGCGATGCCGAAGTTGTAGTGCACCTCGGCATCCGCGGGCAGCAGTTGGGCCGCCTTGCGTGCCGCAGCCAACGCGTCCTTGCCCTGCATCTGCAACGCTACCGTCAGCGCCTTCCAGGCGATGGCGTTGTCCGGCCGCTGGGCGATGAGTGACCGGGCGCTGTGCTCCAGCTCCTCGAATCGCCCCGACCGCAGCAGCGTAACCAGGGACGAATCTTGTGGCGGAGCGGAGATCGGGTGGGCGCGCTGGCCAAACCTGCCGCAGCAGAGCTTGTACTTCCGGCCGCTACCGCAAGCACATGGATCGTTTCGGCCAACGCCACTCATGCGTCACCGGCTTCCGGATCGACGCCCGCTGCTGCCGCGTTTGAGTCCCTCAATTTCAGCAGGGGACCCAAGTGGCGCGCGTAATGGCGCCAGCGTCCGATCGATGCGGCGTTGAGTTTCTGCCGCAGCTGCCACCTGCTCATCACGACCACGCTGCGCTCCGCCTGATGGAAGTCGAGGCAGCGCGAATCCCACGGCAACCCGACGAACTCGAGCAGCCTGCGGGTGCAGGCTTCCTGCCTGCCGATCAGTTGCTCGTACGAGAGCTCCAGCATGGCCTGCTGCGGCAGCAGCTGTCGCCAGTGCCGCATGAGCCGCTGGTACTGGCCATAATAGTGTGCCAGGTCGTCGAGGTCATCCGCACAGGCGAGCACCGTGCCGAAGTCCTGCGTGTAGATCGACAGGCCGGTGTCTACGGGATCGCGCTGCACGTGAATGATGCGCGCCCCGGGCAGTGCCGCATGCAGCAGACCCAGGAACATGAAGTTTCTCGCCATCCGGTCAACCACGCGCGGCGCATCCGCGGACAGCTGCTGCAGCAGGCGCTGGTAATCGGTGCCCAGGCGCGCGACCACGGCTGCAGCTCCCTCGCCGCGCTCCATCGCCGCGTGGAAGTACCTGGAGGCGTCACTCCAGTACACGAGCTCTCCGGCACCGACCGCCGCCGGATGCGCCACCAGGATCTGCTCGACCAATGATGTTCCCGAGCGCGCCATACCGACGACCAGGACCGCGCGTTCCGCGGCGACTTCGACTGAGCGCGTTTGCGCCAGCCACGGTTGATCGAACAGATCGATGAACCGGTCGACGGTCTGCGCCAGCTGCACCGGGTCATAGCGGCGCGTGTGCAGGCGCGTCAGCTCGTTGGCGCGCCGGAACGAATCGAACGCCTGTTCGTACTCGCCGGTGTCGTCGAAATACTTGCCGATGGCGTAGTGCAGCGAGATGGCTTGGCGCGGTCGCAGCGGACCGGCAACCAGGCGTTGCGCGGACTCGAGCCAGCCGGCATCGTCGGTCGTCATGGGCCGCAGCCGTGCCAGTCCCGCCCACGCCTCCGCCAGATTCGGGTTGACGGACAGGGCCCGCCGCAGCTGCGCTTCGGCGTCCGCAAACTGTCCGCGGTCTGCTCGCACGTCTGCCAGCGCCAGCATGGCTGCGGTCATGGTCGGTTCCAGCTCGAGCGCCTGCGCCAGCGTGGCGTCCGCCTCCTCGGTCCGGCCCATGAGCCGCAGCGTAATGCCGAGCTGCGCGCATACCTGGGAATTGCGGGGCTGCAGCTCCAAGGCCCGGCGAAAATTCGACGCCGCCTGATCCAGGCGCCCCAAAGCCCGCTGGATATTGCCAAGTCCGAAACGCACCTCGGGCAGGTTGGGATTGAGCTGCGCCGCGCGCTGGTAGCACGCCGCCGCGTCCTCCAGCCGGCCGAGTTCCAACAGCGCCACGCCCAGGTTGGTCTGGGCTTCGGCATCCTGCGGCAGCAGCTCGGCGGCCTTGTGCGCCGCCGGCAGCGAATCCTTGCCCTGCATCTTCAGCGCCACTGCCAGCGCCTTCCAAGCCAATCCGGCCCGCGGGCTGCGCTGCGACAGGTCGCGCGCGCGCCGCTCCAGCTCGACGAAGCGCCCAGCCTGGTGCAGGCCCACCAGTTCGATCATTTCGGCGGAGCCCAGACCGGCTGGCGGCGGGCGCGCCGCCGATGCGGGCACGACCGCTTCCGACGGCTGCCGCAGCCCGCAGCAGCGCTTGAACTTCCTGCCGCTGCCGCAAGGACAGAGTTCGTTTCTGCCGGGCTTCGACTCCATAGGCTATTGCTGACTGCTTGCCCCGGCCAGATCCAGCAGCGGCAGCAACTCCGTTACGAATGGCTCGTAGTGACGCCAGCGAGCCACCGACGCCGTACTGATCCTTTGCCTCACCTGCCATTTGCTGGCCGTGACCACGCTGCGGCGGGCGCTGTGGAAATCAAGGCAGCGCGCGTCCCATGGCAGCCCGAGGAACTCGAGCAACTGGCGGCTGACGGGTTCGGGCCGTGCCACCAGTTGCTCATAGGACAACTCGAGCATCGCGTGTTGTGGCAGCAGCGAGCGCCAGTGCTGCATCAGAAGCCGGTATTGACGGTAATAGTGGGCCAGATCGGCGAGCGCGGTCGCGTAGGTCAGCGAGGGCCTGAAATCCTGGAAGTAGATCGACAGGCAGGTATCCAGGGGATCGCGAACCACGTGAATGATCCGCGCCCCCGGCAACGCGCCATAAATGGCGCCCAGGTGCAGGAAGTTCTCCGGCATCTTGTCGATGATTCGAGATGCCCTGGCCGAAATGCCGCGCAGCAATCCCAGGTAGTCGCTGGCGAGCGGCCGCAGTGACGCCGGATCGAATGCCTCGCCGGGCTCCGGCAACCGCAATGACGCTGCCGCGGCGTTCCAGAACGGCAGCTCGCCGGCACCGTGCACCGACGGGTGCGCCGCCAGGATCTGCTCGATCAGCGAGGTCCCCGATCTCGGCATGCCCACGACGAACACCGGCCGCCCGTCGGCAATGCCGTGCGGCAGCACCCGCTTGAGCCACTGCGAACTGCAGCAGCGGATCAGCTGGTCGGTGTCCCGTTCCGAGCGTTTGGCATCGTAGGGCACGCGGTACTGCTTCGAGAGCTCATTGGCCCGCTGATAGTGTGGAAACGCCAGTGAGTACTGCCCCAGGTCGTCGAAGTACTTGCCCAGTGCGTACCTCAGCAGTACTTCCAGTCGGGGGGGCAGGTGTTTCCCCGCGGCCATGCGTGCCGCCCGCGCCAGCCAGGGCGCGTCGCGGCTCGTCATGGTGCGTAGGTGCGCCAGTCCGGCCCAGGCTTCGGCCGAGTCGGGCTCGATGGCGATGGCTTCTCGCAAGCATTGCTCGGCCTGCGGAAATTCGCCGCGATCGGCGTGCGCGTCCGCCAATACCACCATGGTTGCAGCGGAACGCGGATTGAGCTGCATGGCGCTGAGGGCATGAGTCATGGCCTCCGCGGTGCGCCCCTGCAGCCGCAGGGCAATGGCCAGGTTGCTTGCGGCATCGGCAAAGTCCGGCTTGAGCGCGAGTGCGGCACGGTAGGCGTCGGTGGCGTCCGCACTCAGCCCGAGATCGAGCAGCGCATTACCGAGTGTGCTGTGCGCCTCGGGCGAATCCGGGGCCAACTCGATGGCGCGGCGGGCGCTGATCAGTGCCTCGGCGGGACGTCCGCCCGACAGCAGGGCGATGGCGAGGTCGTTATGCAGTTCCGCCAGCTCCGGCCGCAGCGCCAGCGCGGCCTGATAACTCTCGGCTGCTTCCGCCGGCCTGCCGAGACTCAGCAGCATGTTGCCGAGGTTCTTGCGGAGTTCGGCATGTGCTGGCAGCAGATCGACGGCGGCCTGGTAGCTCGCCAGTGCTTCGTCCTTGCGTCCGGCTGCGCGTAGCGCGTTGCCGAGATTACTGTGGGTGTCGGCATCCGCGGGCCGGATCTGCAGCGCCTGCCGCAGCGACGCGATGGCCTCGGCGCCGCGCCCGGCCCGCAACAGCGCCGAACCCAGATTGGCGTGTGCTTCCGCATCGTCCGCCAGTAGTGCGGCGGCGCGCTGCAGTGCCGGCAATGAATCCCTTTGCTGCAGCTCCAGGGCAACGCCAAGCGCCTTCCAGGCGCCACCGCAGTTCGGATCGAGCGCCGTCAGCTCGCGCGCGCACCGCTCCAGCTCCGCGTGCCGGCCGTCCTGCAGCAGCGGCACCAGCGCCAGGAGCTGCGCGCGGGTTACGCCGACTTCGGCCGCGGTTGCGGGCGCGCCACCGACTGCTGCGGCAGCGACCTGACCGCAGCAATGCTTGTAGCGCCTGCCGCTGCCGCACGGACACGGCTCGTTTCTGCCGGGATTCAGTGCGCCTTCTTCGCCGGCTTACCGCTCGGACGCGCCAGGATGACTTCAATCTCGACCAGCGCTCCCGGCGCCGCCAGGCCTGCGACCTGTACGGCCGAGCGCGCCGGCAGGTTGGGCTGATCCGCCGTACCGAAGTACTGCGTATACGCCTCCATGAATCCCTTGAAATCCATCTTGTTGTCCTTGGCCGGATCACCGACCAGGAACGCCAGCATCTTGACCACGTCGCCGAACCCTAAGCCTTCGGAATCCAGCGCCTTCTTGATATTGGCAAAGACACTCAGCGCCTGCTCCCGGGTATCTCCCCAGTACTCGGCGCTGCCGGGCTGCGCACTCGGATCCTTCGGCGAGGGCGTGAGCCCGCTTTCGAAGACGAGCGTCGTGCCGGCCGGGACTTCCACCGCCAGCGAGATCGGAAACTTGTTGCCGTCCGGCAGTGGATAGCGTTTCACGTCGGCCGCATGTGCTGACATCGCCAACAACAACGACGCGAGACCGATCGAGATCTTCATGACTGGCTCCTTGAACCTGGATGGTTGTGTGTGTGTATTCGGATGGAGTGGCGGCGCGAAATCGCAGTTTCGCCGAACGGGTATACTGGCGCAAACCCATGAACACCCGCCGCGTCGCCGGCGCTGTCCAGACATGCCATACCAACTCCGTCCCGCCACGCGCGCCGACCTGGCCAATCTGCAGCGCCTGATTGCACGCTCCGCCCGCGAGCTCGGCGGTCAAGACTACCGGCCGGAGCAGATCGAGGGCGCGTTGCAGGGAGCCTTCGGCGTCGACACGCAGCTGATCGACGATGGCAGCTACTTCGTCGCCGAGGAGGCCGGCTTACTGGTCGGCTGTGGCGGCTGGAGCCGTCGCCGCACCCTGTTCGGCAGTGACAGCGCGCGCGAGCGCGACGCCGGTGAGCTCGATCCGGCCACGGAGGCGGCCAAGATCCGTGCGTTCTTTGTCGATCCCGATCATGCCCGGCGGGGCATCGGCCGGGCGCTGCTCGAGCGCTGTGAGAGCGAGGCGCGCGCACGCGGCTTCCGCCGCTTCGAGCTCATGGGCACGCTGCCGGGCGTGCGGCTTTACCAGGCGTTCGGCTATCGGCCCGGCAGCATGATTCACTATCCGGTCGCCGACGGAGTGACCATCCAATTCGTTCCGATGAGCAAGGAACTCGAGGCATGAGCACATGAGCGTCCACGACTATTCGGCGCAGACCATAGAGGGCACGGAGCAGTCGCTGTCCGTCTATCGCGGCCATCCGCTGCTGATCGTCAACGTCGCCAGCCAGTGCGGCTTTACGCCCCAGTACGCTGGCCTCGAGGCGCTCTACCGCAAATACCGAGACCGCGGTCTGCTGGTCCTGGGATTTCCGTGTGACCAGTTCGGCCACCAGGAACCCGGCGACGAGGCCGAGATCAAGAGCTTCTGCTCCTCGACGTTCGACGTCACCTTTCCGATGTTCGCCAAAATCAAGGTCAACGGCGCAGAAGCGCACCCGCTGTACCGCTATTTGAAGCAGTCGCGTCCCGGCCTGCTGGGTCTGGAGGGCATCAAGTGGAATTTCACCAAGTTCCTCGTCGACCGGAACGGCCAGCCGGTCAGGCGCTATGCGCCATCGGATACGCCTGAAAGCCTCGACGCCGACGTGGCGGCTGCGCTCGCCTGAAGCGTCGGATCGGAAACGCGGCCGCGGGTCACGACCGCTCCGACGACTCCCATGCCGGCGAACAGCGCCGCCACCTGTACGTTGTAGTAGACGATCGCCAGCAGCGACGCCACCGCAATCACCAGTGCGATCAGCGGGAACAGCGGGTAGAGCGGCACGCGGAACGGGCGCTGGAGCTGCGGCTCACGCGTGCGCAGCCGCATCAGACTCAGCAGGCTGACGATGTACATGACGATTGCTCCGAGGGCTGACATCGTGACGATGCTCGCCGTCAGTGGCTGGCCGGCAATCGTCACCAGCCGGTCCGAATAAATGGCCGAGATGCCGACGACACCGCCCGCCAGAATGGCGAGGTGCGGCGTGCGCCAGCGCGGATGGATGGCCGCCAGCGGCCGCGGCAGCAGGCCCGCACGCGCCAGCGCGAATATCTGGCGCGAGTAGCCGATGATGATGCCGTGGAACGAGGCGATCAGCCCCAACAGGCCGATCCATACCAGCAGGTGCAGCCAGCCGCTGCCGGCGCCGACCACGATCTTCATGGCCTGTGGCAGCGGATCGTTGATGTTCGACAGCACGGTCCAGTCGCCGACGCCGCCCGCAAACATCATGGTGCCGAAGGCCAGCAGGACCAGCGTGATGATCCCGGCGATGTAGGCACGCGGAATGGTCCGTCGCGGATCCCTGGCCTCCTCGGCCGCCATCGCGGCGCCTTCGATCGCGAGAAAGAACCAGATGGCAAACGGGATTGCGGCGAATATGCCGCTCAGGCTGGCGAGTGACGGCCGCTCTGCCCCGGCCCAGCCCAGATGGCTGAAGTGTGCCCAGGAAAAGCCACCGGACACTACTGCCATGAAGATCAGCAGTTCGATGATCGCCAGCACCGTGACCACGAGCTCGAAGGTGGCAGCGATCGTGACGCCGACGATGTTGAGCCCCATGAATATCACGTAGGCGCCGACGGCCGCTAGGCGCGGATCGAGCTGCGGGAACTGCACGTTCAGATAGGCGCCGATGGCGAGCGCGATCGCCGGCGGCGCAAACAGGAACTCGACCAGTGTGGAAAACCCGGCGATGTAGCCGCCAAGCGGTCCGAATGCGCGGAAGCCATAGGCGAACGGGCCGCCGGCATGCGGTATCGCCGTGGTCAGTTCGGTATAGCTGAAGATGAAGGTCAGATACATGACCGCGATGATCACGGTCGTCAGCAGGAAGCCGAGCGTGCCGGCCTGCGCCCAACCGTAGCTCCAGCCGAAATACTCGCCGGAAATGACCAATCCGACCGCGATGCCCCAGAGGTGCAGGCCGCTCAGTGACTGCTTGAGTCCGGGACCGCTATCGGCCATGTTGGCGCGCGCGTGGTTTCACCTGGCATTCGAGCCAGTTGCGGATCTCGAGCAGGCGCAGCGGCTCACTGCGCATGGCAGGGCCCAGGCCGTGCTTCCAGAGCAGCGGCGCATCGGCCGGGTCGGCTTGCAGCGCCCGCAGTTCCTGCGCAAACACTGCCAGTGAGCGCCGATCGCTGAACGTGCCCTCGTCCACGAGCGTCTGGCCATAGCGTTCGGCGACCGCGGCAACGTCGACATAGTCGTATTCGGGATGGTACTGCACGCCCCAGAACGTACCGCCAGCGTGCTCGAAGGCAACGGCCTGGATGCCGAAGTCGTTATCGGCCAGCACACGCGCGCCACCCGGGAGCGAGGCCACCTCGTCCCGGTGCACCGTCGGCGCTTCGAACGCCGTCGGCTTGCCGACGAACAGCGGATGCTGGCGGCCGGCGTCGTTGAGCAGGATTCTGCGGCCGAAGCCGAATTCGCGCCCGCGTGGATTGGCGCGTACCTCGCCGCCTGCCGCCGTGACCGCTACCTGCAGCCCCCAGCAGCTGCCGAAGAACGGCACCCCGGCGGCCATGACCGCCTGTGCCAGTTCCAGCTGGCGGGCAACGGCGCCGCCGCCGTTGTAGACATTGAGCGCAGAGCCCGTCATCGTGACGCCGTCGTACTGTTCGAGCCCCACGCCGTGCGGAAACTGTGCTGCGGAATCCGCTGGCGTGACGATGTCGATCGTCAGCGCGGCATCGAGCCGGCGCAGCACGCGCGCATAGCCCTGCCCGGAATCGTAGCCGAGCGCGGCCAGCAGCCGCGCACGGATCTCGGCGACATTGCCGTCGATGACGAGGATGCGCGCTGCGCTCACGCGCTGACCAGGGCGTCGAGACTGCCGTCGACCGCCGAGCGAAACACGCGCTCGAGCGTAGCCGCGTCGACCGGAATGGGGTTGCCACCCGCTGACGGATCGAGCGCCGCTTCCTGGCCGATGACATCGGCGTTGCGCACGTCGACGCCGATTTCGGCCAGTGAATGCGGAATACCCAGCGAGCGGCGGAATTCGAGCACCCAGGCGAGCAGGCCATCGAAGCCGCGCGCCGGCAGGCCGAGCACGCGTGCGACCACGTCGCTCTTGTCCAATATGGCGCCGCGGTTGTACTTCATGATGTAGGGTAGGATCACCGCGTTGGTCAGGCCGTGGTGCGTGTTGAACCACGAACCCACCGGATGCGCGATGGCGTGCACGCCACCCAGCCCCTTTTGAAACGCGGTCGCGCCCATGGAGGCCGCGGCCAGCATCTGCGCCCGCGCCTCGATGTCCTTGCCATCCGCGCAGGCGCGCGGCAGGTAACGATGAATCAGACGCATGCCTTCGAGCGCGATGCCGTCGGCGAGCGGATGAAACCCCGGAGCGCAGAACGCCTCGAAGCAATGCACGAAAGCATCGAAGCCGGTGGCCGCGGTGACGGCTCGCGGCAAACCGACGGTCAGTTCGGCGTCGGAAATGACCACGCGCGGCATCATGAGCGGATGGAAGATGATCTTCTTCCGGTGCGTCACCTCGTTGAGGATCACGCCGGCGCGGCCGACCTCCGACCCCGTGCCCGCGGTGGTGGGCACGGCCACCACGGCAGCGATGCCGGCCGGAGTTGCGCGCGTCCACCAATCGCCGATGTCCTCGAAATCCCACAGCGGACGCGACTGGCCCGACATGAATGCCACCACCTTGCCGACATCGAGAGCGGAGCCGCCGCCGAAGGCGACCACGCCGTCATGACGACCGGCACGGTAGGCCGCCAGCCCGGCCTCGACGTGGCTGCTGGCCGGATTGCCGCGGACTGCGCCGAACAATGCTGCATCCGGCAGGCTGGCGAGCGCGCTCCTGATCATCGCCGAATTCGCCAGGCCTTCGTCCGTGACCAGTAAAGGCCGGCGCGTGCCGGCATGCGCACAGGCCGCCGGCAATTCTGCGATGCGACCCGGTCCTGCCCAGATGGTGGTTGGATAGTTCCAGTTGCCGCGCAGCGCCGTGCTCATGTGGTCACCTTGAAATGATAGGACTTGGGGCGCGTCAGCTGCTCATAGCCCACGCGTGAGAGCGTGCAGCCGCGCCCGGAGTGCTTGACGCCGGTCCACGCCAGGGCCGGATCGAGATAGTCGCACCGGTTGAGGAATACCGTACCGGTGTCGAGTTCGTCGCCCAGCGCTTCCGCGCGCTCGACGTCAGTGGCATAGATGGCCGCAGTGAGACCGTAGGCGCTGTCATTCATCAGGCGCACGGCCTGCTGGTCCGAATCCACGCGCATGATGCCGACTGCGGGACCGAAGGTCTCTTCGCGCATGATCGCCATCGAGTGGTCGACATCGACCAGCACCTGCGGTGCCAGGTACGGAGTTCCTTTGACCGAAGCCGTGAAGGGCTTCTGGTCGATGAGCTGGCGCGCACCGTGCGCGACCGCGGCATCGACCTGCGCCCGCAGCGCGTCGGCGGCAGCCGTGCGCACCAGCGGTCCGAGCGTGGTGTCCGCATCGAGCGGCGATCCCAGCCGGTATTGGCTTGCCAGATCGACCACGCCCGCGACGAACGCCTCGTAGAGCGGGCTTGCCACGTAGATGCGCTTGATGCCGCAGCAGGACTGGCCGGCGTTGTAGAACGCGCCGTCGCTCAGAGATTCGACCGCATACGACAGGTTGGCGTCCGCGCGCACGTAGGCCGGATCCTTGCCGCCGAGCTCGAGTCCGGCGGTGGCGAAGCCGGCGGCCGTGGCCGCGACCACGGCCTTGCCGCCGGCGACCGAGCCGGTGAAGCAGACGCAGGCGACACGAGCATCGGCCATCAGGCGCGAAGTGTCCGCGTGCGAGAGGTGCAGGTACTGGAACACGCCAGCCGGCACGCCCGCGGCTGCGAAGGCTTCGAAAAAACGCTCGGCGCACAGCGGCGTCTGGTGCGAGTGCTTGAGCACCACCGCGTTACCCGCGATCAGCGCCGGCAGCACCGCGTTGACCGCGGTCAGATAGGGATAATTCCAGGGCGCCACGACCACCACCACGCCCAGCGGCACGCGCTTGATCTGGCGGCGGAAGCCGGGCTTGTCGCCGGGCTGCACCGCGGCCAGTGCCTCGGGCGCCACGTCCAGCATGTAGCGCGCGCGCTCCTCGAAGCCGCGGACTTCACCGGGCGCATGACGCAGCGGGCGTCCCATCTGCCAGGTGATTTCGGCGGCGATGTCCTCGCCCCTGACGACGAAGGCATCCACTGCGCGCCGCAGCAGCTCACAGCGTGCGGCCAGCGTCAGAGAGCGCCACGCGGCTTGCGCGCGCTGTGCGGTCTCGAGCGCACGCTCGATATCGCCCGTGCTATGCAGCGGGCGCTCGACGTACACACGGCCGTCGACGGGACTGATGGTCTTGAGTGTCTCGGTCATGAAGGGCTCTCAGATGATCTCGAAATAGCGCGCCAGCTCCCAGTCCGTGATGGCCTTGCGGAACTCTCGCTCCTCCCACATGCGGGTCGCGGCGTGCTGCTCGACGAAGCCGTCACCGAACAGCGCGCGCGCCGCCTGGGACGCATTCAGGCGCTCGGCGGCTTCGTACAGCGTGGCGGGCAACTGCCGCTGCTGCGGCTGCTCGCGGGCATAGGCGTTTCCCTCTATGGGCGCGTCGGGCTCGATGCGGTGCTCGATGCCCCACAGCCCCGAACCGATCGCCGCCGCAAGCGCGATGTAGGGATTGATATCGGCCGCCGCGATCCGATACTCGACGCGCTGGCTCGAAGCGCCACCGCGGATGACACGCAGCGCCGTGGTGCGATTCTCGATGCCCCAGGTGGCCGATGTCGGCGCCCAGTAACCGGGAATGAGGCGGGAGTAGCTGTTGACGGTGCAGGCGATCATCGACAGCAGCTCGGGCATCAGTGCCTGCTGGCCGCCGATGAACCACCGCATGGTGTCCGAGATCTCGTGCGGCTTCGAGGCATCGTGGAAGACGCCGGCGCCGTCCCTGCCACGCAACGAGATATGCAGGTGCCCGCTCTGGCCCGGCACCGAGTTGGACCACTTGGCCATGAACGTGGCCATCAGTCCATGCCGCTGCGCCAGCACCTTGCAGAAGGTTTTGAACAGTGCGGCGCGGTCGGCCGCTTCGAGCGCTTCGCAGTAGCTGAGCGCAGCCTCGAGCACGCCAGGCCCGGTCTCGGTATGCAGTCCCTCGATCGGGAAGCGCATCTTCTGCCCGAGTTCCAGCAGCTCTTGGTACAGATCCGAATGCACCGAAGCACGCAGCACCGAGTAGCCGAAGGCCCCTGGGGTCATGGTCTTCAACTGCCGGTAACCCTTCTCGCGCACCGAGTGCGGAGTTTCCTCGAACAGGAAAAACTCGAACTCGGCGGCGGCGTTGACCGCATAGCCCATGGCGGCTGCCCGATCCAGCACCCGCCGCAGCGTGCCACGCGGACACACCGCCTCGGCAGCGCCGGCAAACTCGCCGAGAAACAGCGCGGTCCTGGGCTCGAACGGGATTTCCCGCTGCGTGCCGGCAAGCACCCGCACACTGGCATCCGGATAAGCCGTATGCCAGCCCGTGTAGCGCGTGTTGTCGAACAACTGATCGGCTGAATCCCAGCCGAGGATGACGTCGCAAAAGCCGAGATTGCGGCCAACCGCGGCCAGAAACTTGTCCCGACTGAGGTATTTTCCACGCAGGATGCCGTCGCCGTCGAACACCCCGATCTTGACGTGCTCGATGCCGCGCGAGTTCAGGAAATTATGCAGATCACCGTCCTGCGCTGTCGACTGCTGCTGATCCATTGACTTGCGTCCGCTCTATTTGCGTCCCGGCCGGGAATACTCAATTGTACGAGATCGGCAGTGCAGCGGCCCTATAATTGCCGACGAGGAACCTTGCATGAAGAGATTGATCGAGGGTTATCGGCGCTTCCGCGCGCAGCAGTGGCCGGAACGGCGCCACGCATTCGAGAAACTGGCGGAAGGGCAGTCGCCGCGCGCGATGGTGATCGCCTGTTCCGACAGCCGCGTCGATCCCACCATGATCTTCAGCGCCGAACCTGGGGAACTGTTCATTCTGCGCAACGTCGCCAACCTGGTGCCACCGTACGAACCCGATTCGGCTTTCCACGCCACCAGCGCGGCGCTGGAATTCGCGGTGCGCGTACTCGAAGTCGGAGACCTCATCGTCATGGGACATGCACCCTGCGGCGGCATCGCGGTGCTGATGCGCGGCGCGCCCGATCCGGCCGGCGACTTTCTGTTGCCCTGGATGCGCATCGCCGAGCCCGCCAAGCGACGGGTGCTGGAGCGGGCCAGCGCGGACCCGGAGGGCGATTGTGAGCAGGAGTCCGTCAAGCTGTCGCTGGAGAACCTGCTGACGTTTCCCTGGATTGCCGACCGCGTCGCCGCCGGCAAGCTGACGCTGACCGGCACGCTGTTCGACATACGCTCCGGCGTGCTGACGGTGCTGGGAGCGGACGGCCGTTTCGCTCCTCCCTGAGGCGCCTCAGACCGGACCCTGATATTTGACGACGCGCAATGCGCCTTTCTCCAGCCGCAGGTGCTCGAAGCGGCCGTCGGGAAAGCGCTGCCGCCATACCTCTGCCATGGCCCGCTCCGCGGGACGTGCGGCATCGTCCAGCAGCACGATGGCCCCGGGATTCAGTCGCTTCCAGAAATACGGCAGCGCCGGATAGCGGATATCCGCTCGCCGCAATGTCGGCGGACCGTCGACCAGCAACAAGTCGATGTCCTCGAGGTCGGCGAGCAGCGAGGTGTCATACCAGGGGCGCGTGCTGTCCTCGAAACTCAGTTGCTTCAGCGGCGCGACCCGAACCTCGGCCCAATCGGACAAGCCCTGACGTTGCAACTGCGCGCGCGTTACCGCGGCATAGTCGCCTTCGGCATCGATCGAGACCAGGTGTCCGCCGCCGTTACTGCGCAGCGCCGCCGCGATCACCAGAGTCGAGAGGCCAGAACCCAGTTCGACCACACGTTGCGGCCGCTGCGCGGCGATGGCGCGCAGGACTTCTCCGAGCAGATCGGTGGATGCGGCCCAACCCCCCGGTACCGGCAGCGGCGCACCGCCAGCCAGCGTGTGAAAGACATTGTGCGTCTCCCAGACATGGCGCTCCTGCCGCCGCAGCATCGAGCGCAGCCGCCGCAGCTTGCGTGCCAGCACCCATGCGCCGACGGCCAACAGACCCAGCAGGATGCCGAACAGCAGCAGGCACAGGGTCATGGGCGTCACGGCAGATCCTCTCATCGGGCCCAGTACAGGTAACCGCTGGCAGCGGCGATGCCCGCAACCGCCAGCGCCAACAACTCGGCCGCCGGCCGACGGCAACCGGCGAGCCCACCGAAGCCGACTGCGTAGGCGGCCTTGAGGGCGTTGTTGGAGGAGGCTGCGAACAGGATGGCGGCGCACAGGCCGGCCGGCGAGATGGCCGTAACGCTGCCTTGTACCAGGCTCAGCACGAACGGATCGATGTCGGTCGCGCCGGTGATCGCCGCCAGGGTGAATAAGCCGCCCTGGCCAAAGGCGCCACGCACCCAGTTGGTCAGCAATGCCACCGCCACGAACATGGCGGCGAAGCTGAGCGCGGTCACGAGCTGCAGCGGATTCGGCGCCGGCATCTGCTTTGGCGGCGCGGTATCGCCCGGGCGGATTCGCCGCCAGTCGTACAGCGCGATGGCTGCGGCCAGCAGTGCCAGCGCCAACAGCGACGGTATCAGCTGCTGTGCCAGTGGCCAGTCGAACACCGTAACGACGACGCCAATGCGCAGGTACATGATGGCGGTCGCCACCACGATGCCAACCGAATAGTCGCGGCGGAGCGCACCGGCAGCGCGCTGCTGGCGCGCCAGCGCCACGGTCGTAACGGTGGATGAATACAGTCCGCCGAGGATGGCTGGCAACAGTGCATTGGAACGCCGCGGCAGATAGGTCTGCAGCAGATAGCTGATGTACGACAGCGTCGAGGTTGCGACCAGCGCGAGCCAGACCTGAAATGGCGTGATCGGAGTGAAGCTGACCACCGGATGGCGCGGTATCAGCGGCAATATCACGCCGATGAGCACCAGGAATTTGCCGAGGGTGAAGATTTCCGCAGGCGCGACCTCGCGTACCAACCTATGCAGCGGCTCACGGCTTTCGATCAGCAGCACTGCGGCCACGGAAGCCGCGACCACCACCCAGGCGGGCTGCATCAGCGCCAGCGGGCCCAGCGCGTACGCAAACAGGCTCGCGGTAGGAATCATGAGACTGGAGCGTTGCTCGGGATCTCCCGGCTCGCGAGCGAGGTGGGCGTATTGCCAGAGCGCCACCGCGGCCAGACCGATCGAGAATGGCAGCAAGCCTTGCGGCTGCAGCAGATAGAGCACGGCGCCCACGGTCATGAGCATCGGAAAGCTGCGGATGCCGCCCGGACTGCCGCGTTGCTCGAGCTTGTAGATGCCCTCGAACGTCAGGCCCAGGAAGATCGCCATGCCCAACGCCAGTCCCAGGCGCCCTGCCAGTTCGATCGAACTCATCCCGCCCAACATGACCGACTGCCCTCCCTCGCTTGGCATTATCCCACGGCTGTTTCTAAACCATTGTTTTATATGTGCCGCCTATCGCGGGTGGCCGCCCGGCTGTGCTCCAGCAGGTTGCCGTGCGGGTGCGCGCGGCCTTAAGATCGGCGCCGTTCTCGCACGGATCTCGAGACATTCCATGCGGCCAAAGGATTGGAAATTCGCGGGCGCGCTGCTTGCCGGCCTGGCGCTCTCACTCATCGCCACGGCTGCCGAGCCGGTCAAGCTCAATGTCAAGCCGGGTCTGTGGGAGATCGCCAGCCAGAATCAGATCAGTGGCGCCCCGCCCATTTCGGAAGATCAGCTGGCACGACTCACACCCGATCAGCGCGCCCGCATGGAGGCGGCGATGCAATCGAGCATGGCGGACGCCGCCAAGCCACACCTGGCCAAGCACTGTCTCACGCCCGAAAAGATTGCCCGTGGACTGGATGTCGATCATCACGATGACAGCCACTGCCAGCGCAAGATAACCAACAATTCCGGCAATGAGCTGGCGCTGACCGAGAGCTGCCAGGAGGACAGCGGCAGCATGGTGCTCAATGAGAGTTTCCAGCTTGCCGGACCGGAGGCCGTCAGCGGCACCGTGCACGTGGTCCGCAGCAGCGGCGGCAAGACCATGACGATCGACAGCACCATCCACGGCCAGTGGCTTGGTGCCAGTTGCGGTGACATCAAGGATTTCCAGATCGAGAAATAGAACTACCTCTGCCAGCGGAACGCCGGCGGATATAGCGTTGCACGGGAATATGCGCCCAGGTCCGAAGCAACCATCGCAGATAACAAATTATTCAACTTGAGGGAGCCATCGTGGATATAAATAAAATGATTGGCCGCGCCAAGGCCATCCTGCTGACACCCCGCTCCGAATGGCCGGTCATCGCCGCCGAGCCCGATACGGTCGGCGGTATCTACACCCACTACCTGCTGGTAATGGCCGCCATTCCCGCGATCATCGAGTTTCTGCGGCTCTCGGTGATCGGCATATCGGTCCCGTTCATGGGATCGTTTCGCTCGCCAATGGGAGTCGGACTGACCTCGGCGATTACTCACTACGCACTCAGCCTGGTCGGAATCTTCGTCGTGGCGCTGATCGTCGAAGCGCTGGCACCCACTTTCGGCGGCGAAAAGAACCGCGTGCAGGCGCTCAAGGCGGTGGCCTACTCTTACACCGCCAACTTCGTCGCATCCATCATCGGCCTGGTGCCGGGGCTGATGCTGATCTCGGCGCTGGCCGGCCTCATCTACGGTCTCTACCTGCTCAACATGGGATTGCCGCCGACGATGAAATGCCCGCCGGAGAAGTCGGTGGGCTACACGGTCGTTAGCATCATCGCCGCCATCATCATCAGCATAATCATCAGCTATATCGTCGGTGCCGTGACGCCCGGGTACGGCTACGGCGCCCTGCACAACCGGCTCGGCAGCAGCACCTTCACGCCCGCCGGCAGCGGCAGCTTCGCCAGCGGCAGCGCCGGGGCGGCCCTGCAGAGCTATGCCGACCGGCTGCAGGCAGCCTCCAAGCAGCTCGACGCCGCGCAGAAATCCGGCGACGGCAATGCGCAGGCCAGCGCCGTCGGCACGTTGGTGGGCGCGGCACTTGGCGGCAACGGCAAGGTGGAATCGCTGCCACCGGATCAGATCAAGCCATTTCTGCCGGACACCCTGGCCGGGCTCAATCGCACGCAGGCCTCAGCGGAGCGCAACGCGGCCATGGGTGTGCAGATTTCCAAGGCCACGGCGACCTACTCCGACGGCGCCAACCGCAGGCTGAACCTGGAGATCACGGATACCGGCTCGCTCAAGGGCCTGCTTGGCTTCGCCGCCGGCTACGGCGGTGTCGAGCAGGAGAGCGACAGCGATTCGGGCTACGAGAAGACCTACAAGAGCGGCGGTCAGCTGGTACACGAAAAGTGGAACAAACAGAGTCAGAGTGGCGAATACGGGGTGGTCGTAGCCGACCGCTTCTCCGTGGTAGTCACCGGCAATGCGTCCAGCATCGATGATCTCAAGGCCGCCGTCACCAGTGTCAACGTCGGCGGGCTCGCGGCTCTCAAAGATGCCGGCGTCAGTTCCAACCAGTAGGGAGAACCAGATGCCACAGTTCAAGTCGGGAATGCGCGCCGGCCTGATCAGCGCGGCCGGCATGACGGCGCTGGCGGGCAGTGCGCTGGCACAGGGCGTCTCGGGCTACCAGCAGGGACAGGGCGCCAGCCCGGTGCAGGGCGCGGCCGGCACCAGCGCGGCCATAGGCGCCAACGGACTCGACCATTGCAGCAAACCCATGGGCGCGATCGCCGTGGTTGAACCTCAGGACGCCGTGCTGCAGGCATTGAGTCAGTACAGCCTGTCGAGTCCCACGAGTTTGATCCGCATGATGATCCAGCAATCCAACTGCTTCATCGTGGTGGAGCGTGGCGTCGCCATGCAGAACATGAAGCAGGAACGCGCGCTTTCGGACAGCGGCGAACTGCGCTCGAATTCCAATATCGGCGGCGGCCAGATGGTCGGCGCGGATTTCATCCTGACACCCAACGTCATCTTCTCGGAGAAGAATGCCGGCGGCATCGGCTCCGGCATTGCGGGCCTGGTACCGGGCAGCAACGGCGCGTTGCTCGGCTCGGTCGCCGGCGGCGTCAAATTCAAGGAAGCCCAGACCAGCATGCTGGTGTCCGACTCGCGCAGCGGCGTACAGGTGGCGTCCGCCGAGGGCAGCACCAAGAAAGCCGATTTGCATCTCGGCGGCATGCTGGTCGGCGGCAGCGCCGCCGGCGGCGTTGGCGGCTACGGCAATACCAATGAAGGCAAGATCATTGCCGCGGCCTTCCTCGACAACTACAACAAGATCGTGCAGGTCGTAATGAACGATCCGAGCCTGCAGCGCAATGTCGGAACCCTCAAGCAGGAAGCGGGCACAGTCACGACCGCCGGTGCGGTGTTCAACGAAGGTGACGTGGTCACCCCCAAGATCGCCAATGTGCGGATGCTTTCGGCGGCCGACGACAATGCCAAGCCGACCGCAACTCTCGCCCGTGGCGAGCAGCTGGTGGTGGTCGGCGCCGAGCAGAACGGCTACGTGCAGGTGCAGGGAGGCTCCGCCGCGGGCTGGGTGAAGAGGGTACTGCTGATCCGCCAGCAGTAGCGATGCTGGGCAGCGCGCCCGGTTGCGCCTGACCGCATGCACTGGATAGGGGCTGGAGCGCCGGCGTGGATCACGCTGAGCGCGGTTGCGGTAGTTGGCTTCATCGCCGGGGTGCAGAACTCGCTCGCCGGCGGCGGATCGTTCCTGACCTTTCCGGTGCTGCTGCTGACCGGTCTCGATCCGCGCGCTGCCAACGTAACCTCGGCGGTCGCGCTGTTTCCAGGACAGCTTGCCACCGGCTTCGCCTCGCGCTCCGGAGTCGTTGGGCTGCCCTCCTTGAGCGTACGCGCGCTGGTGCTCATCAGCCTGTTCGGCGGCGGGGCCGGCGCTTTGCTGCTGCTGGCGACGCCGACGGACTTCTTCAATACGCTGGTGCCCTGGCTGGTGCTGTTCGCCACGGCTGTATTCGCCTGGGGCAGCTTTGGCAATCGTGGCAGCTCGGATCGCCGGCTCGGCACACCGGCGGCATTCCTGGCGCAGGTGGCAATCTCGATCTATGGCGGCTATTTCGGCGGCGGCATCAGCATCCTGATGCTGGCGGCGCTGACCATGGCCGGATTGCCGGTGCGCGGCGCGTGGGCCACCAAGAATCTGCTCGCCGCCGTCATGAATGCCTCGGCAGTACTGATCTTCGCCTTCTCCGCTGCCGTCGACTGGAAGCAGGTACTCGTGCTCGGAACCGGCGCCATCATCGGCGGCCAGTTGGGGGCATACGCGTTTCACCGTGTGAATGAGCGGATACTGCGCATCGGCATCGTGCTGCTGGGTGTCGGGCTTACGGTCGGCTTGTTCTGGCGCGCAGCGCGCAGTTGAGCGCGCCAGGCACGAATGCTCAGGAACTCTGGCCGAGCAGCCGCACCTCGTGCTGTGGGAATGGAATGACTATCCCGCGACCGCGAAAGCTCTCGACGATGGCCTGATTGATTTCGCCGGCAGCGGCCACGAAATCCGTGACCGCCACCCAGGGTTTCACCGCCACGAGAATGCTGGAATTAGCGAGCTGACTGGTCTGGATGACCGCTACCGGCTCGTTCAGCACGCGTGCATTGGCGCGCAGAATTTCGTTGATGGTGCCGAGCGCCATGGTCAGGTTGGTGTCGTATGCGACCCCGACGACGATGTCGAGCTGCCGGATACGGCCATAGTTGTGCAGGATCTCGCCCACCACCTTGCGATTCGGAATTACGATCAACGAATGATCGGTGTGGCTCAGGGTGGTGCTGAACAGGGAGATGGCGTCGACGGTGCCTTCGACACCGACGATGGCGACGTACTGGCCCACGCGAAATGGCTTGGTGAAGATGATGGTCAGTCCGGCCGCGACATTGCTCAGTACGCCCTGGGTAGCCAGGGCTATCGCCGCTCCGGCGACCCCCACGCCCGCGAGTAGCGGCAGCAGCTCGACGCCCAGGTTCTCGAGCGCCATCACCACGAACAGCAGCACCACCAGCAGCCGTACGATTCGGATCAGCAGCAGCCGCACCGGCGGCTCGAGTTCGATGCGACTAAGCGTGCGGCTGAACCAGCGCCCGATCCAGCGGCTGCTGAACACGCCGGCGATCATGATGAGTACCGCCACCAGCACCTTGGGGCCAAAACGAACCGCCAGATCGAGCAGTGTTGCCTTGGCCTGATTGATGGTGGCGAGTTGATCGTCCAACGCTGAATGCCTCCCCGCGAAGCCGAATCTTAAGCCACGCCGTCAGCCTTTGCCTACCGCAAATACGGCGATCGGCAAATTGCGGGGCGCCACCGGCGCGCTGACAGTGCGGTGACCGGATTTCCCAGCGCGCCAGGCACTGCCGCGCAATAGCGACAGGTAGCCGCGGTGACTGCAGCCTGCTATCGAGAGCAGTGAAATGCAACGTAATCGGATGCCAGGAGACGCAATGACTGCAGCGGTTCGCGCCACGGGGCTGTGCACGACCCTGATAATGCTGTTGACCCTCACGGCCTGTGGCGGAGGTGATCCGCCCTCTTCGACCGCCAGCGCAGGTGCTACCAGCGGCAGTAGTGGCGGTAGTACCGGCGCCACGGCCGACGTGTTGACCTACCACTACGACAATCAGCGCAGCGGCCAGAATTCGCACGAATCGGTATTGACGCCCGACAATGTGACCGCGGCCACCTTCGGGCTTATCCGCACACTGCCGGCCGACGACCCGGTCGATGCGGCGCCGCTCATCGCCAGCAACGTCGTCGTCGCTGGTGGCACGCACAACGTCGTATTCGTCGCCACCGAGAATGACAGCGTCTACGCTTATGACGCCGACAACGGCACGCTGCTGCAGCACGTCTCGCTGCTCGGCAGCGGCGAGACCGCAAGCTCTCCGCCGTACAACTGCGGTCAGGTGCAGCCCAAGATCGGCATCACCTCGACCCCGGTGATCGATCGCGCCCAGGGCCCCAGCGGCACGCTGTATGTGGTGGCCATGTCGGAAGACAGCAGCGGCAACTACCATCAGCGTCTGCATGCGCTCGACCTGGCGACGCTCGCAGATCGCATTCCGGCGACCACGATTTCCGCCACGGCGTCCGGCACCGGTTCGGACAGCAGCAGCGGAATCCTGACGTTCGAGCCGGGGCACTACAAGGAACGCGGCGCGCTGCTGGCGCTCAACGGCATCGTTTATACGGTATGGGCGTCGCACTGCGATGTCGCTCCATACAGCGGCTGGATCCTGGCGTTTGACGAGTCGTCGCTGGCGCGCAGCGCCACGCTCGACTACGTACCCAATGGCAGTCAAGGCGCCATCTGGAACGTCGCCGGCCTGGCTGCGGACAGCGCCGGCGCGCTCTACGCCATGGCGGGCAACGGCACCTTCGATACCACGCTCACCAACACCGGTTTTCCGGTTGGTGGCGACTTCGGCAATAGCGTCATGAAGCTGACCTCGACCGGGACCGCGATCAGCGTCGCGGATTTCTATGCAGCCAGCAACACGGTCAGCGAGTCGAATGCGGACAGGGATCTTGGCTCCGGCTCACCCATGCTGCTGCCGGATCTGACTGATGCCAGTGGCACCACGCGCCACCTGCTCATCGGCGCCGGCAAGGACGGCAACGTGCTGCTGCTGGATCGGGACGATCTCGGCAAATTCAACGCCAGCGCCGATACGATCTACCAGCGCCTGGTCGGCGCCTTGTCCGGCGGCCTGTTCTCGGCATTTGCCTACTACAACGGCAACGTCTACGTGGCCGATGTCGGCGGAACGCTCAAGGCCTTCTCGCTGACGCAGGCACAGCTATCGGCGTCGCCGACGTCGCAATCGTCAGCCACATTCCCCTATCCCGGCTCGTCGCCTTCGATCTCGGCCAACGGCACCACCAATGCCATACTGTGGGCGCTCACGAGTGCGCCGGACAGCGCCGCGGTGCTGCATGCCTACAACCCGGCGAACCTTGCGCAGGAATACTACGACAGCACCCAGGCGGCCGGTGGCCGCGACGGCTTCGGCAACGGCGAGAAATACGTCACGCCTGTCGTCGCCAACGGCAAGGTGTTCGTCGGCACCCCGAATGGGGTGGCGGTATTCGGCTTGCTCTAACCTTCGCCAGACCTGGCGCGCGCCGCGGCCTGCCGGCGCCCCGGGCTGCGCCTGACGGTACGGCCACGAAAGCAATCGCTACGATGATCATCGACGATACCGGTGGCCTGCATCCACGCGTATACGATGACGGGCCCGACGAACTTGAAGCCCCGCTGCCGCAGCGCCTTCGACAGTGCGACCGACATCGGCGTCTGCGTGAGCACCGGCCCGCGATTGCGGCTGGGCTTGCCGCCGACGAATCCCCAGACGAAGCGGGCGAAGTCCTCGCCCGCCGCCTGCATCGCCAGGTAGGCGCGCGCGCCGCCGATCGTAGCCTCGATCTTGGCGCGCGAACGCACGATGCCCGAATCCTGCAGCAGGCGCGTGACGTCGCGCGCACCGAAGCGTGCCACCCTGGCCGGGTCGAAGCCGGCGAATGCTTTGCGAAACGCCTCACGCTTGCGCAGGATGATGCTCCACGAGAGACCGGCCTGGAAGCCGTCGAGCATCAGTTTCTCCCAGAGCGCGCGGCTGTCGTACTCCGGAACACCCCATTCCTCGTCGTGATACTGCTGCATGAGCGGATCACCCACGGCCCAGCCGCAGCGTTGCTTGTTTACCGATCGATCCGCCATCGCACCTCCGTTTCACCTGCCTCTGACGCGCGGGGAGCGGCGGCGGCTTCGCGGATGAATGCGTCAGCCGCCGGCGGCAGGCGTTCGCGCTCGCTGAGACGAAAGCGTGCGGTCTGCAGTCCTCGTTCCATGTTTGCCGCCATGTCGGCGGGCACTTGTGCCCGCACCCAGTCCTCGATGTCGGAGATCGGCACGCCGCTCCAGTACCAGGCCGGCACCTGCTGCGCGCTGATCAGCGGCACATAGCGCGCAAACGGTTCCAGCAGTGCGTTGGCGTTACGGGTGAACATCGACCACGACAGCGCCGGGTGGCGGGCACCGATATGCACCAGCAGCCCCAGGCGTACCGAGCCAGCCTGCGGCGGAATCTCCGCCGATAGCGCCAGTTCCGCGGCGCGTTCGGCCAGCGCGGGATCCTCGACTGCCATCATGGCGTCGAAGTACCGGCGGATCTCAGCCTCGTCGCGCGCCGAACGGGCAATGGCATGCAATTGCTCGAACGTGGCTGGATCGGCGTATTGCGCCACGATTCCCAACACCGCCGCCTGCTCGTCGGGAGCAATCGCGCGCCGGTCGGACACGAAGCCGTGAAAGCGGCGCCGTGCCTCGTCGATGACCGGCCGATCGCCCCACCCGCCCAGGTCGGCGATGAGCGTGCGCCGCAGCTGGCGCAGGTCCGGGCTTTCCCCGGGCCGCGAATCCCAGCCGAGCTGCTCGAACACCGGCCGCAGGATCGATATTGCGTAGTCGGCAAAGGCATCGTGCCCGGCCGAGCCGCGCTCGTCGAACTCGATGGTTTCGAGTGCGCCGGCCGCCTGCTGCCATGCGCGCAGGTCGAGCGAGCCGTGCAGGGCCGCGACCAGGCGCAGGTATTCCGCCAGCGGTGCGGCGCCGGCCCGGGCCAGCGCCCACTGGTCGTCGAGTAGCGCTATCTGGTCACCGGTCGGTTGCTGACCGAAACCGTGGGTATCGAGCTCCAGGGTTGCAGCGTCGTAGCTCGAACGGTAGTAGCCGATGGCGTCGGCGTTGACGCTCAGGGTATCGCCGCAGCGACCGGCAATGATCGACTGCCCATCCCGCTGCAGCAGTACGTGCTGCGGCGGATCGCTGCCCGAACGGATCTGCAGCGGCACGCTCCAGTGCGCCCCTTCGGCGGAGCCGCTGGAGAGCAGAAAACGCTTCTGCGACAGCCGCAGGGAACGTTGCCCAGAAGCGTCGCAGCTTGCTTCGACCGAGATCAGCGGAAAGCCGGCCTGCTCGGTCCAGGTCGCAAGACTGGCGCGGATGTCGATGCCGCTCGCCGCGCTGAGCGCGTTCCAGAGATCGGCGGTCGTGGCATTGGAGTAGGCATGCGCGCGCATGTAGCCGCGGATGCCACTGCGAAACACATCCGCGCCGAGATAAGCTTCGAACATGCGCAGGATCGATTGCCCCTTGCGATAGGTAATCTGCGGATCGAACGCTGCGGTGGCCTGCAGCTCGTTGCTGACGTGCTGCTCGATGGGATGCGAGGCGCCCAGCGCGTCGGCACTCATCGCGTCCTCCTTGTCCGCGTCCTTGCTCTCCATCCAGTGCCAGTCGGGATTGCGACGTGCCGTTTCCTTCGACGACATCCACGAAGCGAAGCTTTCGTTGAGCCAGATGTCGTCCCACCAGCCCATGGTCACCAGGTCGCCGTTCCACTGGTGCGCCATCTCGTGCGCCTGCACGCTGAATGCGGTCTGGCGGGTGGCCATCGTGCTCGACGACGTCAGCAGCAGCAGCTGATCGTTGTAGGTGATGGCTCCCCAGTTCTCCATGGCACCGGCGAACCCGCCCGGCACGGCGATCGAATCCAGTTTCGGCAGCGGAAATGGGTAGCCGAAGTAATCATCGTAATCCGCCAATATGATTTGCGCGTTGCGCAGCGCCGACTGGCCGTCCTGCTCACGCCCGTGCACGGTCCAGATACCGAGCTGTACGTTGCCGCTCTGCGCGGTGATTGAATCCAGCTCGCCGGCCGTGAATTCGATCAGGTAGGTCGGCATCCGCGGTGAACGCTGGAAGGTGGTCGTGGCCATTCGGCCATGGACACTGCGATGCGCCACCGGCATATTGGCGACCGTGCCCCAGTTCGCCGGCACCGTAGCGGTGAGTTCGAAGGTGGCGCGGAAGGCCGGCTCGTCCCAGCAGGGGAACATCCGTCGTGCCTCGGTGGACTCCATCTTGGTAGACAGGATCAGGCGCTTGCGGCCGCGCGGACCGACGTAAGGCTGCACGAACAGGCCGCGCGCCATGGTCTCGAGCCGACCGCGGTAAGCGAAGCTCAGCACATGGCGGCCCGCCGCCGCCGCCGCCGCCAGCGTCACCGTGGTCGTCTGCGCCGCGTCGTCGGTCGCCACCTGTTGCACTGCCTGGCCGTCGAGGCGAACGTCGCGCAGCGTTTCGTTGAGCGAATTGAAGGTCATCGTGGCCGTTGCGGTGCGCAATTCGAGCGTGACCGACTCGGTGCCATCGAATGCCATGGCGAGGATGTCGGGCTGGATCGCCACGGTGTAGTCGAGCGGCACCACATCCTTCGGCAACCGTCCCGGAGTCGAATCGAAGGAAAACGGCTCCGTCGCCAACGCCGGCAGAGCCGGCAGCAGGACAAATAGGGCACAGAGCCGGTGGCGTGCAGTCGGCATCGGTGCATTATTATGCCTGCATGGAATCCCGACTGCGCGAAACCCCCGACGGCGTCGAAGCCATACCGACGCAAACTCCCGTGGCCAGCGTCATCTGGATGCATGGCCTGGGTGCCGATGGCCACGACTTTGCGCCCATGGTGCCGCAACTGCCCCTGCCGCCGGCACTGGCGGTGCGCTTCGTGTTTCCGCACGCGCCGGTACGCGCCGTCACCATCAATCAGGGATTTCGTATGCGCGCCTGGTACGACATCGGCGAACTGACCGCCAGTGCGATCGAGGATGCCGCGGGCATCGAAGAATCTGCGGCTCGGATCAGGGCGCTGATCCGGCGCGAGGCCGATCAGGGCATACCGACGCAGCGCATCGTGCTGGCCGGGTTCTCGCAAGGTGGCGCCATGGCACTGCACGTCGGTACGCGCTTTCTCGAACGTCTCGCCGGCATACTGGCACTGTCGACCTACCTGCCGCTGCGGGACCGCCTGGCCGCCGAGGCCAGCGACGCCAACAGCGCCATTCCGATACTGATGTGCCATGGACTGCGCGATCAGATGATCGCGCCGCGGGTGGCGCGGTATTCGATGGAGGTGCTGGTGCGGCTCGGCTACCCCGTGCAATGGCGGGAGTACGACATGGGGCACGAGGTCTGCGGCCAGGAGATCGCCGACATCGGCGCGTGGCTGGCCGATCGGCTCGGCTGATCCACTGCTGCCCATGGAGAAGGTTTTCATATCGGCGGATTCGTTGCTGCGGGACTCGATGGAACTCGCACGCCGCATCGTGCGCAGCGGCTTCCGTCCCACCTATCTCGTGGCCATGTGGCGCGGCGGCGCTCCAATCGGCATTACCGTACAGGAAGCTCTCGAATACCACGGCATTGCCACCGATCACATTGCCATCCGTACCTCCTACTATCTTGCCAACGACCAGCGGGCCAAGAGCGTGCGGGTGCATGCGATCGACTACCTGGTCTCGCGGCTGTCGGCCGAAGACCAGCTGCTGCTGGTCGACGACGTGTTCGATTCCGGCCGCAGCCTCGAAGCGGTGCTCGACGTCCTCAGGCGCCGCTGCCGGCGCAACCTGCCAGAGAACATCCGCATCGCGACCGTATTCTATAAGCCCGAACGCAACCGCAGCACGCTGGTACCCGACTACTACATACACGCCGTTTCGGACTGGCTGGTATTCCCCCACGAGATACAGGGACTCACCGCCGAGGAGATCCTGGCGCACAAACCGGTCAACGAGGATTTCCTGCGCCGGGACGGCTAAGCCAGGCGGGCCGCGGAGAAGATCGCCGGCGCGTTCGCTGGGCTGACCCAGAGGGTCGACCAGCAGCCCGCCGATCCGGGCACCGGTGGTGCACCATTTTGATTCCGCGGCGCAGCGGTCGCACCAGGACTGACCGGCTCGAGAGCCGTATCCAATTGTTGATGCGCGCGCCGTTCTGGAGTAGCGTGTCACTGGACTGTAATCTTTGATAAATAAAGTGCAGTGCTAACACAGGGACGTGCGGTAACCACCATTGCCCACAACATTGTCCGTCTAGAGTGACGAAGACAGGGATACAGGTCCACAACTGCGTGTTGCTTGCTTCTTTTTCGAAGCTCATCTGGGAGATGCTTGCCTGTGAAGACCAATCATAAGATCGCGTACGCGATCACGACGATTCTGAGCGCGTATCCCGCGGCATCCTATGCTGCGGCCGACAGCGGCACCGCATCTGAGGCAGGCGAGCTTCAGGAGGTCGTCGTCAGCGCCGAGCGCAGAAACGAATCCATCCAGGATGTTCCGATCACGATTCAAGCCATCACGGGAGATACGCTCGGGCAGCTCAACGTTGCGACCTTCGACGACGCGGTGAAACTGCTGCCGAACGTCAGCTTCAGCAACAACGGTCCCGGCCAGGGCAACATCTACATGCGCGGCCTGTCCGTCGGCTTTGCCGGCAGCCAGTCCTCGGCCTCGATCAACCCGTTTCCGAACGTGGCCACCTACCTCGATGAGCAGTCGCTCACCTTCCCCGGCCACAATCTCGACGTCTACATGGTCGACATGGAACGTCTCGAGGTGCTCGAGGGCCCACAGGGCACCCTGTTCGGTGGCGGCGCCGAGGCCGGCGCCCTGCGCTACATCACCAACAAGCCCAAGCTCGACGTCACGGAAGGCCGTGCCGAGGCCAGCTACGGCACTACGGCGCACGGCGATCCGAATACCATGGTCGACCTGGTGGTCAATCTACCGGTTATTTCGGACACGCTGGCGGTGCGCGCCGTGTTCTACAACGACCGCCGCGGCGGCTACATCGACAACGTGCCGTCGCAATTTACGCGCAGCGCGACGCTGGACAAGGGCCCGAGCGCGTACAGCTCTTCCTATCCCGCACACCTCGACACCTACAACAACTACAATCTCGCCGAGCGGGCGCAGAATCCGACGACCTACCAGGGATTCCGCCTGTCAGCGCTCGGCAAGATCAACGACGACTGGAACATCCTGATTCAGCAGACCTATCAGTATCTGGATGCGGAAGGCATGCCGTTTCAGATGCCGGTAGGACTCAACTTCCAGACGCTGGGCCCCCTGGAGGAAACCTCCTTCGCGCCGGCGTGGAACCGAGACCATGCACAGACCACGGCCTGGACGCTCAACGGCGTCATTGGCCCGCTGAAGGCGATCTATACGGGTTCGTACCTGAAGCGCCACGTCGACGTCAACATGGACTACACCAACTACACCCGTACGGCGGGCGGGTTCTACTACACCTGCGTCGGCGGCGGCGGCTCCAACCTGGGAAATCCAGGCCCCGCGACCTGTTACTCGCCGATCGACAGCTGGCACGATGAATTCGAGACGCACCACCTGAGCAACGAGTTCAGACTGTCTACACCGGACGATTGGCGCCTTCGCGCACTCGGCGGGGTGTATTTCGAAGATTTCGTCATCAAAGACAACATGAATTTCTATCAGAAGACGATTCCGTCCTGCACGGGGGCCAACCTGGCAGCTGTGAACGGCGGCACTTTGCCGGTCTGCATAGGAAACGTCACACCGGTCAACGCGGTCCTGGACCCTGGCGTCCGTAACGACATTGACAACTTCGGCGAGGACATGCAGCGTGGCTACAACCAGACGGCGGTCTTCGGGTCGGTCGACTTCGACATCATTCCAAAGGTACTGACGGTCACGGGTGGCACGCGCTATTTCCGTTACTCCGAGGACCAGCACGGGTCGCAGTGGACGGTCGGCGCCTGCGTCGACCAATTGAACGGCACCTGCTTTGCGCACCCGTTCAACTACAACGCCGTCTACACCGGCTTCAAGAGCCGTGCCAACCTGACCTGGCACATTACGCCCGATGTGATGGCCTACTACACCTTCTCGCAGGGCTATCGTCCCGGTGCTTTCAATCGTCTGCCCGGCGGCCGGACGCAGATCTGGGTGAACGCGGCAGGCGTGCCGCTGGCGAACGGTGTAGCCGCCGGAGCCGGCGACACGCACCAGGTGCAGTTCGACAAGCCGACCGCCTACGGGCCCGATTCGTTGACCAACAACGAAATCGGACTCAAGTCGGAATTCTTCGAGCACCGACTGCAAGTCAATGCGTCGCTCTACACCATGGATTGGGACAATGTGCAGACGCTCATTTACAACCCGCCGGTGTACGGCAATACAACCTTCGGACTGACTGGCCCCAACTACCGGGTCAGGGGCGGCGAGCTGCAGCTGGCCTTCAAGGCGACGCAGAATCTGACACTGATGGGCAATATGTCGCGTAACGATGCCACGCAGACGACCTCACCCTGCATCCGCTCGGCGGGCATTTCGCCGGACACGCCGAACAACCCCACGCCGAAGGGCGCCTGCATCACGCAGGTGCGCTCGGGTGACGTCAACGTTGCCATCCCCAATCCGCTGGGTGCCGTCGGCTCGATCCCTGCGTTCTCGCCCAAGCTGCAATACAACCTGCGCGCGCGTTGGGACATGCCCATCAACGACTACAAGACCTTCGCACAGTTCGGTGTCAGCCACACCGATGCCATGGACAACCAGCCGAGCAGCTTTCCCTCGGGAGCAGGCGTAGCGGTCCCGACCACCACGTGGTTGCGCTACACCATGCCGGCCTACGAGACCTACGACGCGTCCTTCGGTGTCTCCAAGAATGCGTGGGATGTGATGTTCTTTGGCCAGAATCTCTTGAATTCGCATCCAAGCGTGTTCACGACCTCGGGTCAGGACGTACAGGCCCAGATCCCGCTGCGTCCGCGGGTCCTGGGTGTCAAGGTGGGTTTGAAGTTCTGATCGGCGCCACGCACCGCGACCTGCCAGGGCTTGCGGTACAATCAGGGGGCGGGCAGCGATGCCCGCCCTTTGTTTTGGATGAAGCCATGACTGTCACCTCGCAGCCGGCCGCGGCACCCGCCAACGTGGAACTCGAGGTACAGGGGATCCGCGGTCTGGTCAAGCAGCATCGCTTCGCCGATGCCATCTCGGCCGCCCAATCCATGCGCCAGCGCTATCCCGAGAACAGGGACGTGCTCTACCTGCTCGCGCTCGCACAACGCCAGACCCAGCAGCTCGCCGACGCGCTCGGCACGCTTGCGGACATGGAACGTCATCACCCGGGCGCGAGCCAGCTCTACCAGGAGCGCGGACACTGTTACGTCGCGCTCAAGGACGCACCGCGGGCGATCGAAGCCTACCAGCGGGCGGTTCAGATCAACCCCGCGCTGTTGCCCGCGTGGAGCATGCTCGAGGGGCTCTACCGCATGCTCGGTGACGACAGGCACCTGCGGGCGGCCCGTGGGCACGTGGCCAAGCTCAAGTCGATGCCGGCGGAGGTCATCACGGCCACCGGCTTGTTCTGCGAGGGCGATCTGAACGCCGCTGAGCGGCTGATTCGCGACTTTCTGATACGTCAGGGTGACCATGTCGAGGCCATGCGGCTGCTGGCACGCATCGGCGTGGCGCGCGACGTGCTGGATGACGCCGAGGTATTGCTGGCCGCGGCGCTGAAAATGGCGCCGGATTATATCGAACTGCGCCGCGACTACGCCTGCGTCATGCTCGATCGACACAAGCACGCCGATGCCCTCCTCGAGCTCGACAGGCTCTTGGCGCTGGATCCGAAGAATAGCGACTACCGGATGTTGCATGCCACGGCGACCGTGGGGCTCGGTAATCACGAGGGCGGCATTCGAGGCTTCGCCGCCGTGCTCGCCGATACCGAGCCGCAGTCGCGACTGGCCGCGGATCTGTACCTGTCGATTGCGCATGCGCAGAAGACGCTCGGCCGCCGGGCCGAGGCCATCGACTCCTACCAGCGGGCCATCCGCGTACGGCCGAACTTCGGTGATGCCTATTGGAGCCTCGCCAACCTCAAGACCTACCGGTTCTCCGAGGCGGAGATCAAGGCGCTCGAAAGCGCGGAGACCGATCCAGCCACCGATCCGATCGACCGCTATCACCTGTGCTTCGCACTCGGCAAGGCCTACGAGGACGGCGGTGCCTACGATGTGTCGTACCGCTTCTACGAACGCGGCAACGCCCAGGTGCGCGCCAGGAGCCGTTATCGCGCGGAGCTGCTGGAGCACAACACCGCGCTGCAGAAGCGCTACTGCACGCGTGAATTCTTCCGCGAGCGCCAGGGTTACGGTGTCGCCAGCGGGGAGCCGATCTTCATCCTGGGGATGCCGCGAGCGGGCTCGACGCTGATCGAGCAGATCCTGGCCTCGCATTCGCAGGTCGAGGGCACTCAGGAACTTGCCAATGTACCGCGCGCGGTGCTCGATCTGCAGGGTTACAACCCGGACCTGGACAATCCGCGTTACCCGAAGTGCCTGACGAGCATGTCTGCGGACGAGATTAGCGGCCTGGGAGAGAAGTACCTCGCGGACACGGGTATCTATCGCACCCGGGGCAGAGCGCATTTCATCGACAAGATGCCCAACAATTTCCGGCACGTCGGCCTGATTCACCTGATGCTGCCCAACGCCAGGATCATCGACGCGCGCCGCGAGCCGATGGCCTGTTGTTTCGGCAACCTCAAGCAGCTGTACGCGCGCGGCCAGGAATTCGCGTACAGCGTCGACGACATCGCCCGCTACTATCGCACCTACCTCGATCTGATGGCGCACTGGGACGAGGCGTTGCCGGGCCGCGTGCTGCGCGTTCATCACGAGGACGTCGTCGACGATCTGGAGGGCAGCGTCCGGCGGGTGCTCGACTACTGTCAGCTGCCCTTCGAGCCGGCGTGTCTCGAGTTCCACCGCACCGAGCGCAGCATCCGCACTGCGAGCTCCGAGCAGGTTCGCCAGCCGATTTTCCGCGAAGGCCTCTACCAGTGGAAAAATTACGAGCCGTGGCTGGCACCGCTCAAGGAAGCGCTCGGCGATGCGCTGACCCGGTACCGTGACTGAAGCTGTCGCGCAGCTCACCTGCCCGAGACCGCGAGGGAGCTTCTCGAGCACAACCGGTCGGCGAGTATCTTGGCGCCTGAGCGTGGCTCAGAGAACATAGGCGGCGGCAAATATGCCGAGCATGCTGATGGCGAGCGCGAGCTTGACCAGCGTGCCGACGACCAGCCCCAGCCACGTGCCAAAGCCGACACGCGCGGCAGTCGCCATCGGCCGGCGCGCAATCAGCTCCCCGACCACGGCGCCGAGAAATGGCCCCAGCAACAGGCCGACGAGCCCGAGCCCGACGAACGGTCCGACCAGGCCGCCGACGACGCTGCCAATCAGCGCCTGGCGGCTGGCGCCGAGCCGTCGGGCGCCGAGTACACTGGCAATCAAATCCGCCACCAACGTCAGGCCCGTCAGCACTCCGAGCACAGTCAGCGTCGGCCAGCCGACATGCTGGAAGTGATCGATCCACGCTCCCAGCCACATGCCTGTATAGATCAGCAGCGGGCCGGGCAGGCCCGGTAGGATCGTCCCTGCCACTCCAGCCAGCATCAGCGCGGCGGCAGCCAGCCACAGCAGGACATGCGCCGTCATGACGTGCGAATCCGGTGCATTGATGTCTCCACACGTGCCTCGCGGTACGGCCATATTGCCGTAGAATCAATTGTCTGCCATGAGCTCCAGTGCCACAGCGCCCCAACCCTCCCCGCCAGATTCGTCTCCTGTCGAGCGTGAAGTCGGGCGCATCCGCGAGCTCACCAACCAACGGCAATTCCTCGAGGCGCTGAGCGCCACGCAAACCCTGTCGGCGGAGGTTCCCGAGAATCGCGACGTTCTGTACCTGATGGCGCTGAATCAGCGTCAGCTGCACAGGATGGCCGACGCTTTCGATACCCTCGAGCGGCTCGAGCGCCTGCATCCGCGCTTCAGCCGCCTCCATCAGGAACGCGGTCACTGCTACGTGTTCCAGAAAGATGCACCGCGCGCCATCGACGCGTTCCTGCGCGCGGTCAACATCAACCCCGCCCTGCCGACCAGTTGGAGCCTGCTCGAGGGTCTCTATCGTCTGGTCGGCCAGCCGGACAACGCGGCCACCGCCGCGGCTCACGTGGTCACACTGCAGCGCCTGCCGCCGGAAGTGGTGCAGGCAACCAGCCTGTTCTCCGACGGCGATCTTGCGCCGGCGGAGTCGATCATTCGTGCCTATCTGCTGAAGCATGGCAACCACGTCGAGGCCATGCGGCTGCTGGCACGCATCGGACAGAAACGCGAAGTTCTCGACGACGCCGAGCTGCTGCTGGAGGCAGTGCTGCAGCTGGCTCCAGACTACCAGGCCGCCCGCTACGACTACGCCCAGGTGCTGCTCGACCGTCACAAGTACGCGCTGGCGCGCCGCGAGCTCGAGACCCTGCTGGCAAGTGATGCGGCAAATCCCCAGTACCGCACGCTGTTTGCCACCAGCTGTGTCGGCCTGGGCGAGCACGACCGCGCCATCGGGCTTTACCGGGAGCTGCTGCAGCACTCGCCGCGCGCGGCCGATCTGCACCTGTCGATAGCACACTCGCTCAAGACGCAGGGATGCCGCCAGGAGGCCATCGACTCCTATCACGCCGCCGCGGCGATGCGCCCGAACTACGGCGATGCCTACTGGAGTCTCGCCAACCTGAAGACCTACCGCTTCACCGATGTGGAACTCGGACAGATGCGTACCGGGGAAGCCGCTGCCGGCATCGCCACGGTCGATCGATATCATCTGTGCTTCGCGCTGGGCAAAGCGCTGGAAGACCGCGGCGAGTTCGCCGAGTCCTGGCGCTACTACGAGCGCGGCAACGCGCTCAAGCGCGCCGAGATCCGCTACCGGCCGACGACCTTCGAAACCAATACCCGACGACAGATCGAGGTGTGCACGTCCAACTTCTTTGCCGAGCGCGCGCAGAGCGGCGTTGCCAGCGAGGAGCCGATCTTCATCATCGGCCTGCCGCGTTCGGGATCGACCCTGCTGGAGCAGATTCTGGCCTCCCATTCGCAGGTCGAGGGTACCCAGGAACTGCCGGACATTCCGCGTATCGCGCTCGAGCTGCAGGGACGCGTGCCGAACTTCGACGATCCGCGTTACCCGGGAGTTCTGGCGCAGATGGAATCCGCGGATTTCCGCCGCCTGGCGGGGCGCTATCTGTCCGATACGCGCATCTACCGGACCGAGAAGCCGCGTTTCGTCGACAAGATGCCGAACAATTTCCGCCACGTCGGCCTGATACACCTGCTCCTGCCCAACGCCCGCATCATCGACGCGCGCCGCGAACCCATGGCGTGCTGCTTCAGCAATCTCAAGCAATTGTTCGCCACCGGCCAAGAATTCACTTACAGCATCGAGGACATCGCACGCTACTACCGCACCTATCTCGAGCTCATGCAACACTGGGACCGCGTGCTGCCGGGACGGGTGCTGCGCATCCGGCACGAAGACGTGGTCGACGACCTGGAAGCCAATGTGCGGCGGATACTCGATTTTTGCGGACTGCCGTTCGAGCGGGCCTGCGTCGATTTCCATCGCACCGAGCGCAGCGTGCGCACGGCGAGCTCGGAACAGGTGCGGCAGCCTATCTTCCGCGAGGGGCTCGACCAGTGGAAGAACTACCAGCCCTGGCTCGATCCGCTGCGTAACGCGCTCGGGGATGCACTGGACCGCTACCGGCTCTAGGGCGCTTGCCGCGCCGCCTGCTCCAGCGCCGGCAGCAGTTCGGCGACCGAGGCGATCACCACGTCGGCGCCCGCCTGACGCAGCGCAAGTGCGGCGGCCTCGACACGGGCATCGCGCTCGCCCTGCGGCAACCCCTGGAAGGCTTCCAGAGACAGGCCCAAGGCATTACCCGACGCGACCCCGACCGTGTAGGCACCCGCGGCTTTACCCTCGGCGATGCCGACCTCGGCATCATCGACCTTGACCACGCGCGACAGCGGCCACACGCCCAGCTCGGCACAGGCTTTGTAGATCATCAACGGCGACGGCCGCCCCTTGGGTGTTTCGCCCATGCACACCAGGTGCTCGGGCGTGTAGCCCTGCTCGGCCGCGCGCGCCAGAACCGGCTGCATCATTTCGCGGGTGTAGCCGGTCGATGAGGCGACGCGAAGCCCGGCGGCACGCAGCCGGTCAAACGTCGCGCGCGCGCCCGGAATCAGCGTCGAGGCGCGCGCCGCGTGCTCGCGCATCGGACCCACGAGCCGCGCCATGATGAGATCGACGTCGCCCGGCTGCGGCGGGCGGCCGTGGCGGCCACGCCAGGCGGCCACAACGCTCGGTTCGCGCAGCAGGCAGTCGACGTGGTCGTTCTTCGATTTGCCCATGTCGCGGCGGGCCGTGGCCGCGTCGAGCGCAATGCCCTCGGCGGCAAAGGCTTCGATCAGCGCCTTGACGGGCGCCTCGGAGCCGAAATCCACCATCGTGCCGGCCCAGTCGAAGATGACGAGATCGAAGCGGTCCTTGATGCTCATGCGGCCTCCTTGGCGTCCAGCAGACTCGTGATCAATTCCTCGCCTATCGCAAAACCGGTCGATGCGCCAGCACCGCAGGTCACGGTGGCAAGGCGTACCCGCGCCTCGGGCGCATCGATCAGCACTTGGCGGTCGGACGCGGATGCGTAGGTCCCGATCCAGCGCTCGACCACCGGCGGCGGTTCGATGCCCAGCGCCAGCCGGAATTCATCGAGGATCAATGCATCGATGGCATCGCTCGAGAAGGGGTCAGGGGTGGATCCATAGGCATGGCTGTCACCGACGATGAGGCTGCCATCGGCGCCCTGGG
>JBAUYT010000098.1:0-10667 GCA_049584935.1 Steroidobacteraceae bacterium | reverse complement strand
CGCCCACCACCCCGACATCGGTCGAAGCGGGAAGAGTCTCGTCATAGGTGCGCGCCGCGACGCGCGGCGCGGCGCTTGCGCGCGCTGGTACCAGCGTGGCGGTCAGCGCCGCAGCGGCCGCGCCCACCAGCATCTGCCGACGCGTCAGATCAGCGCGCAAAGGCGATCGGCCAGTTCTGCTAGCCAGAGGCCGCGGATTGATATCGTGCCAATAACCACTGGTTCAACCCGGCGATAACCGGTTCGCGGCCCGAGATGGGGCCGCGAGGGGCGAACACGGAGTTCAGGCCGACTTGAACGCCTTGGAAGGCAACATCGTCCTGCTCGACGAAAAACCGCGCGGCTGCCCGTTCCTCTGCGTGACGCTCCAGAAAATCCGGCCGAGACAGGGTGGCCGGCGGGTACAAGCGGTGCCGCTTGACCTGCATGGTTTGCGCCCCGGTGGCAATCCAGCACAGGAGGATGACGCTGTCCGCCATCAACTGCATGAACACGTTCGGCGCAATGATAATGGATCGGGAGGTCCACCGATCCTGCTCCGTCAGGCCCGGTATCGCAGGAAATATGGCCTTTCCCGTGTGATTCAGCGTGTTGTCGATGAACTTGCCGCGCATCGAGAAGGCAAATACCCCTCGCGCCGCATCCATCACTTCCGTGTTGAGGCTCCCGAAGTCAAGCGCCGCCATGGTCGGGGTGCCACCGTGCAGCTTGTCGCAGTGATAGCATTCACTCTGACCTTCCGCATAGACCTTCCAGTTCCACGAATAGTCGAACTTGGTGCGGTAGGCAGCATCTACGGTGCCCTCGCTCTTCAAATCCTCGAGGTGCCAGTTCGCGACGTAGGGGTCCAGCGGTGCCAGTCTTGAAGTTAAGGGCGCCGCGTTTTCATCGAAATTGACGAAGATGATCCCGCACCAGATGCTGACCTGCAGACTCGGCAGCGACAGTTGGTCCTTCGTGAACGTCTTGACACCTTGCATGTCCGGCGCGCCGACCAACTTACCGCGCCGGTCATAGGTCCATCGATGATAGGGGCAGACAAATCGTCCTTTGCAGTTACCGCTGCCTTGCACCAGCAACATGCCCCGGTGACGACAAACCGCAGAAACAGCGAGGATCTCCGCTCCCACTCGAATCATCACAATGGGCTCGCCGGCAATGCTGATCGAAAAATAATCGCCGTCCGCCGGTATCTCCTCCACGCGTCCGACGGCGATCCATTCCTTCATCCAGACGGCGGATCGCTCAAATCGATAGAACGCTTCGGACGTGTATGCTTCCGCCGGGAAGAATAGCGACTGCCCGGCGCCGTGCGCAGAAGCTTCAAACTGCGACAGCGGAATCGGCGATGGGAGGGGGGTTGTCGCCACGTTCATGCCAGATCGTAAGACAATCGTGCCGAAATGCCAAGCTGACTGCTGGCGATCAAGGCATCAGCACTCCGCCGTTGATGTGGATGACCTGCCCGGTGATTGCCGATGCCGCGCCCGAGAGCAGAAACACAGCCAGATTCGCGCAGTCAGAGGGTTGCGGGATTGTCCCGAGAGGCATGCGCTGGCGCAGTTGCTCCACCGCCGCATCGCCGCCGTTCATCGCCCGGAATCGCGCCGTATCGACAGGTCCCGGCGCAATGCAGTTTGCTCGAACACGGCTCGGCGCCGCCGCAGCTGCCAGCGAACGCGTGAACGCAATGACGCCTGCCTTGGCCGCCGTATAGGCTATCCGGTCGGTCCCAGCCATGATTGCATAGCCGCTGCTGATCGTTACGATGGATGCGCCAGGATTGCCTTCCATGTATGCCAGCACCGCGCGACACCCGATGTAGACACTCGAGAGGTTGAAGTTCAGCTCTTTGTTCCACGCCGCAAGATCCAGCGATTGCAATGGGGCGAGGTGTGCGCCGCCGACGGCAGTCACGAATCCATCGATCTGCCTGTACCGATCCACGACCTGGCGCAGTGCCGTTCCGATCTGGTCGGGATTGCAGGCATCGCACTCGATGAACGACCCCGCCTCGCCGAAGGACGCGGCGAGCTGCGCTGCCGCAGGATCGATATCGATGATCGTGATGCGCGCCCCGAGCTTTGCCGCCAGCATCGCCGTCGCCCGGCCGATACCCGAACCGCCACCGACCACCACGATGGTACGGCCTTCCAGACTGATCATCTTCAGATGCCCTCACCGGTAAGCGGTCCGCCAGTGCCAGTCTACCGAAACTGCGTCAGTGCCTCACTATGGTATTTTGTCAGACGATGCATCGTGCCTGTCCTCGCACCGCCGGCCATGACCGCCTGCTCGACCAGATATGGAGCTCTGCACATCCGTGAACAGCAGCAGCGTTGCCGCAAGCGCGGTTCGCAAGGTCTTCCAGCGACTGGTGCCGTTTTCCATGCTGCTGATGCTGGTGAGCCTACTGGATCGGACCAATATCAGCTTCGGCGCGCTGCAGATGAATCAGGAGCTTGGCCTCTCGCCTGCGGCCTATGGCGTGGCGGCTAGCATACTGTTTCTGGGTTACTGCCCGCTGGAGATACCGAGCAACTTGATGCTCATGCGCGTGGGAGCGCGAAGGTGGCTGGCTCGCATCATGCTCAGCTGGGGAGTCGTGGTCGCCGGGATGGCATTCGTGACGGGCGCGCGATCGCTGTATATCGCCCGTTTCCTGCTTGGAGCCGCAGAGGCCGGTCTATTGCCGGGACTGGTGTTCTATCTTTCAGCCTGGGTGCCTGCTCAAAGGCGCGGGCTTGCCTACGCAGCGTTGATGTCGACCACCGCCCTCGGCAACATCATCGGCGGGCCGATCGCCATCGGCCTCATGCACCTCGGCGGCCCGGGTGGTTTGCGCGGCTGGCAGATGATGTTTCTGGTTGAAGGCGTCGTGACGGCGCTGCTCGGCTTTACCGTCCTGCGCTGGCTTCCGGATGCATACGCGGACGCCCGCTGGCTCGATGCCAGTGAACAGCGCGTCCTGTCGCACGCCTATGCCAGTGATCTCGCGCTGAAACAATCGCGCGGCGTAACCTCGCTCCGGCGCGCGTTCAGCGACCGCCGTGTATTGTTGGTGACCTCGGTCAATTTCTTCCTGATCTGTTGCAATTTCGGCACGGTCTATTGGCTGCCGCAAATCATAAAGTCCCTCGGGCGAGCCAGCAATGACGCAGTGGGCTTGTTCGCCACCATTCCTTTCGCGCTTGGAGGCCTCGCTATGCTGCTGTGGGGCCGGCACTCTGACCAGACCGCGGATCGCAAGTGGCATCTGTTCATCGGCGCAGTGGTTGCCGCCGCGGGCTATGGCTGGGCCGCGGCCTCATCGCAGCCCGTGAGCACCTTCGTTGGATTGTGTGTCGGGACGGTGGGAATCTGGAGCACCTTCGGCGTATTCTGGGCTTACGCGGGTGATCTGCTCGGGGGTACGGCAGCCGCCGGCGGACTTGCCTTCATGAATAGCCTGAGCACGCTCGGTGGCCTGGTCAGTCCAGCATTGATCGGCATCGTGCGGCAGAGAAGCAGTGGCTTCGGCGCCAGCCTCGCACTGGTCGCCGGCTTCGCTAGCCTGGGCGCCTTGCTTGCACTGCTGCTGGAGCCAGTTCGCCGCGCAGAACTGGAAGTAGACAAAACCCGCATTGACGGGTAGTACTTGCTCCATCAACGTATCCAGCGCCACATTGCATCTTTCCATGCGGCAGTCGCACTGTGGCATTTCTTCCCGCTCCGAGACCAAACGCTGCGACGTATGTGCCCGCTTTAATGAAGCTTCGGCGATCAGCGCCTTCACCCTGGCAGTCGATTCCGTTCCGCGCCAGGTCGGCGGTAGAGTCAGAATTATTTAGCGATTGCGGCGGCCCTTGCAGTTCGCAACGCGATCTGACTCATGGCCACACCCTACATACCGTTGCGGCGAACACCGTTACAACGCCACTTGTTTCGAACGTCTGATGAGTGCCTCTTCGTCCTGAAAACGTGTCTAAGGCGTCTGGCGCTTCTGGTTGCGGCAGCGATCGGCTGCGCTCCATGGAGTCATTTGTGCGCACAGACCGATGAAATTCAGGTCTACGATGCGCGCATCGCTGCGCCCGGCATATTCAATCTGACCTTGCATGACAACTTCACACCTGATGGTCGCACGGCCCCGGAGTTTCCTGGCGGCCTCGTCCCGAATCATGCGCTCAATGGCGTACCCGAATGGGCCTACGGGGTAACGCCGTGGATGGAAGCCGGGTTGTACTTGCCGCTATACAGCTACGCTTCAGACGGGAGTCTGACATTCAACGGCTACAAATTACGCGCACTGTTCGTCAAGCCGGATGCGGCTCATCAGCATTTTTTTTACGGCGTTAACTTTGAGTTCAGCTATAACACGGCGCATTGGGATCAGAATCGCTACACCCAGGAGATCCGGCCTATCATCGGCTGGCATCTAGGGCCGGTCGACCTGATCGTAAATCCGATTCTGGACAATTCTTACAAGGGCTTCTCGCAGCTCGAGTTTGCGCCCGCCACACGCATCGCTTACAACTTCGATGCCAACTGGGCGGTCGCGGCGGAGGAATATGACGATTTCGGGGTCTTGCATCGATTTCTGTCCAGCAATGCACAAGTTCACCAGCTGTTCGGCGTCGTGGACTACGCAGGACACCCGTGGTCTATCGAATGCGGCGTCGGTGTCGGCCTCACGAGCGCCGGCGACAAAGTTGTTCTGAAAATGATCTTCTCGCGCGACTTGAACTAGAGAAGTTGCCCGGGAAGAATGGGCAGCGCTGGTCGAGCGGAGTCAGGGCCGGCAACAAGGCGGAAGCGCGCAAGCTGTTGCCCGAAGTCGAGCGGTTGCGGACATGATTACCTGTCTGCCTGAGCCAGAAATTTTTCGGGTATGGACGCCGGATGAACTGCCTTGGGATGCTTCGCCGCGGCCCGAAGCCCCAACTGGTCCTGCCACATATACATAACCTGTCTGCGATCACCGATTGCGGCGCGCCGTGCGGGTGGGCGTAGACTATCGGCCAAACTAGGGACGTGCATCATTAGCCCCGTCGCCCCGAGTGTCATGATGCGCCCAACTGTCCTGATCGTTGCCCTGCCACTCCGCAAGCAGTTGAGCCGTGGGACATCCGCGCGTTTGCAAGAGCTTTGGCCCGCGAGTCGATGAATAGCTAATTCCCGGCGATGGCTATTGCACCAATGCGTCTCTAACTCGATCCCTTTGCCTTTCTTCATCATCGAAATCATTGAGTGCCACGCCCGTGACCGAACCGTGACCGCCCAATGTCGAGCCGGTGGTGCCCTTTTCGAAGCGAGAGGCCTGCGTCACCAGCGCGGCGGCGGGCAGCGGAACATAGCCAACGCTGCTGACATATTGAGCGCTGGTAGGGGACAAGTAGAAGCGGATAAACGAATTGACTTCCGGTCGGGCCGCTGCCGCGAGATTTACGTAGAGAAACAACGGCCTCGTCAGTGGCTGATACGAACCATCCGCGACGGTCTTGGGGCCAGGCAATACGCAGCCGTGGCCACTATCCACGGCGACCAGTTTCAATTCGTCTTTGTGCGCCTGGTAATACGCATAGCCAAAGTATCCGAGCGCGTCCGCTTCACCGGCGATGCCCCGCTCAATAACCACGTCATCTTCGCTCTTTGTATAGTCTTCGCGGCTAGAGTCCTCGGTGCCGACGATAGCCAGTGTGAAGTAGTCAAATGTTCCGGAGGCCCTTCCGGGGCCGAACAGCTTCAGCGATTGCGCTGGAAAGCCCGCGCGGATTTGTTTCCACTGTGTGATTTTCCCCTCCGCGGCAGGTTCCCATATCGCCTTCAGCTCAGCGACAGTGAGGCAATCGACAAACGAATTCCTGGCGTTGACTAAAACCGAGAGGCTATCGAAGCCGACCGGGATCTCGACGTACTGGATGCCCTCGGTCTTGCACTGCTCATTCTCGGCCGAATTAATGGGACGAGAGGCGTCTTCAATGTCTGTTTGGCCGCTGCAGAATTTCTTGAATCCGCCACCCGTGCCCGAAAGTTCGATTCGGAATTGAACGGAAGGATGCAGACCGCGAAAGGCGTTCGCCATTGTTTGCGTCAGCGGGATTACCGTCGCCGATCCGTCGATCGAGACATTCCCCGATAGGGCGCTATCGTCAGGACCCTTTGCGGCGCCGCATGCAGCGAGAGTGGCCGCAAGCGTCAACAGAGCTATGGGGTAACTTCCAGCAGGCACTGTTCGAATAGCCATGTTTCCCCTGATTTGTCTCAACATTCCGATATTTCGATGATTATAGAAACCTAGCTCTGAATTATTGCAATCATGTGTCAACGCTGCCTGGGGTAATTTGCTGTTGTCCTTTCGATGATTCTCGTACTATAGTTCGCACCATGAAGACACCGCAGGTCATCGAAGCACTGGGCGCCCTGGCCCATGAATACCGCCTTGCCATCTACCGCCTATTGGTCGAGCGCGGCCCGGAAGGGCTGTCGGCGGGCACAATTGCCGACCGCATTGGCCTGGTACCGTCGTCGCTCACATTCCATGTGCAGGCGTTACAGCGATCTGGGCTGATTACCCAGCGTCGGGCAAGCCGACAGCTCTTTTACGCCGCCGATTTCGCGGGAATGAACGCGCTAATCGGTTACCTAACCGAAAATTGCTGCGGGCAGACCGAAGGCGCGTGCGCACAGGTCTGCCGGCCTGATAGTTCCACCGCCAAGGCCCGCAAAGGCCGGAGGGTCGCATGAAGCGCTTCCATATCCATGTCTCCGTCACTGATCTTGCGCAGAGCATCCAGTTCTATTCGACCCTGTTTGGCGCTGAGCCTTCGAGGATCGAGGCCGACTATGCCAAGTGGATGCTCGAAAACCCGCGAGTTAACTTTGCGATATCCACAGGGTGCCAACCGGCCGGGGTAAACCATCTGGGATTTCAGGTCGATTCGGCGGACGAGCTCGAGGGACTGCATTCGCAGCTTCTGGCCGCGGACGCGCGGCTTATCGAAGAAACCGATCAGCCCTGCTGCTACGCGCGTTCGGACAAGTACTGGATAACCGACCCAACTGGGATCGCATGGGAAAGCTTCCACTCTCTCAGCAGTATCCCGGTCTACGGCGAAGACACGTCCGTGTTCGACCACGGGCAGTCCGTTGTCCCGACGCGAGCAGCCGGAGCGGCGAGCAACTCAACGTGCTGCATGCCGAAGGCCCCGCCCGAGACCACAGCTACCAAGTCAGGTTGTTGCGCGTAGCGGACCGTGGCGGCGGTCCCCTCGATTCGATGCGGCCGGACGCCCGACATGCCGGCAGTACTGGAACTGCTGCAAGCTGCTCGACTCCCGACGCAGGACCTAGCCAGAGCCAAAAGGTTGCAGCTCTGGGTGATGGAAGCAGAAGGCAGGCTGCTCGGCGTGATCGGCCTAGAGTGCTTCGGCACGAACGCTTTGCTGCGCTCGCTCGCCGTGGCCTCCCAACATCGACGACACGGCGTTGCGCGCGAGCTGGTCAGCCGACTCGAGGAGGAGGCGCGAAGCACTGGCATTGAACGGCTCGTGCTCCTGACTGAAACCGCAGAAGCATTCTTTTGCCGTCTCGGTTACGAACCGATCGGACGGCGCGATGTGCCGGGGGAGATCAAGCAGAGCGCTGAGTTTCACTCTCTGTGTCCGGCCTCCGCGGTCTGCCTGACTAAGCTGCTCAACGCGTGATGAAATCGAGGTGCGTCCTTGGCTGACCGGGTTTACAACGCCCTATTCCTTTGCACTCGTAATTCAGCGCGCAGCATCTTGGCTGAAGCGCTACTCAATCGACTGGGAGGGGGACGCTTTCAAGCTTTCAGCGCGGGCAGTCATCCAACTGGCCAGGTGAACCCGCTCGCCATCGAGTTGCTTCAACGATCAGGTCTGCCGCTTGAGGGCTTGCGCAGTAAGGATTGGAGTGAATTTACTCGACCGGGCGCGCCGCGTCTCGAATTTGTCATCACAGTTTGTGACAGAGCAGCCAACGAAATCTGCCCTACTTGGCCAGGTCAACCGATGACCGCCAATTGGAGCGTTGAAGATCCCGTGGATGCTCAGGACGAGCGCCGCGCATTCGAGTTAGCCTACTCAGTGCTGCAACGGCGTATCTCCCTGTTTTTAAGTTTGCCAATCGCCAAGCTCGATGCCATTGCATTGAAAAGTGAGCTGGATGAGATCGGTCATTCAAACGCAAGCATGACGAATCGCAAAACCGTACTGGTGCTATGCACGGGCAACTCCTGTCGCTCTCAGATGGCAGAATCCATTCTCAGACAGGAATTGGGCGATAAAGTACGGGCGCTGTCCGCTGGTACGAGGCCGCAGCCCAAAGTAGCCGATGCCGCCATTGAGGCCCTCAAACTCGCGCATTTACCCACTGAAGGTCTCTACCCCAAAGACGTGACAGCCGTCATAAACGAACCAATCGATTTAGTTGTGACGGTGTGCGACGGCGCTAACGAAAGTTGTCCGATCTTTCCCCGCCCAGTGCCAAAGATTCACCTGCCGTTTCACGATCCTCACGGGGAACCGCTTGAGAGCTTCGAGCGCGTACGTGATGAGATTCGCGCTCGGCTTGTACCTGCTGTACAGCAGAAACTGGGCTTTATATGACTACAGAGCGCTTGTTGCGACGCATTCTCGCCGAGCTGATCGGCTCGCTCTTGCTCGCGGCAACAGTCGTGGGGTCTGGGATCATGGCTGAACGTCTGGCGAGCGGTAACTTGGCCATTGCGCTGCTGGCGAATACCGCTGCAACTGTGGCCGTCTTAGCGGCACTAATCGCGCTCCTCGGCCCAGTTAGCGGCGCTCACTTCAACCCTGCCGTCTCGCTGATAGAGACGTTGTGCGGCAAATTGACCCGGCGCGAATTGGGTCTATACGCCGTCACACAAATAGTGGGCTGCTGCGCAGGTGCGCTGTTGGCTCATGCGATGTTTGAGTTACCCCTGTGGCAGCATTCGGCCCATATGCGGACCGGTCCCGCACAGTGGCTGGCAGAGGCTGTGGCGACCTTTGGGCTGTTGCTAGTTGTGCTCGGTCATCGACGCTCCGAGGACGCACCATGGATGGTTTCGGCCTGGATCGGAGCAGCCTACTGGTTTACCGCTTCCACTTCCTTCGCCAACCCCGCTATCACAATCGCACGCTCCCTCTCGGACACTTTCTCAGGCATCCGGCCGATTGATGTACCTGAATTCATCATCGCCCAACTCTTGGGCGCGCTCGCCGCATTAGGAGTGGCGCGCGTGCTGTTCCTGGAATCAGGCGCCAGCGCCGCTGCGCCAATCGAAGAGCCTGTGGCGCCCCTTCGCAGCACGAGCAAACGCTCATGAGTTCTGTGCCTGTCGCGGTCACGATTTATCACAACCCGACGTGCGGCACCTCGCGCAACACACTCGCACTTATTCGCAATGCCGGCGTTGAGCCGACCGTTATTGAATATCTAAAAGCGCCACCCGACCGAGCGACGATAAAAGAACTTCTGAGCCGTATGGGAATCACGGCTCGTGCGCTCTTGCGCGAAAAGGGGACGCCCTATGCCGAACTTGGATTGGGTGCGTCCCACTGGACCGATGACGAACTGATCGAGCAGATGCTTAGCCATCCAATTCTGATCAACCGGCCGACTGTGATTACGCCTTGGGGCGTACGACTGTGTCGGCCCTCGGAGGTTGTCCTCGACATTCTCCCGCTCCTACAGCAGGGGCCGTTTGCCAAGGAAGACGGACAGCCGCTTATCGACGCCAAGGGTCATCGAATACGCTAGTTACCGAAGTCAGAGCACGAGTTCCCAATACGCAACGTCGATCCATTTCCCGAACTTGTGTCCAACCTGCGGAAATTGCCCGTGACAGAGTGAAATTCCTTCAGATTCCAACCGGCGTCCATCCACTTAAGGATTGCCTCGACGAACACCCGCTTGAGGTCCGCACCTGGCGGCAACTCGCGGGCCTCCAATAACGCGCGTACATGTTTCGGACCGGGTACCAACGCGGCTCCTGAATAGGCTTAAGGGGATCGAAAACAGATCGGCGAGTCATCTGCAATCCGTACCGGCAGCCCGGCTCGGCCGTCCATCCAGTAGTCCGCGGTGCACAATACTGTATGAGCTTGCACGACAGTCGGCGTAAATATGCATTAAGTCGTCGTCGCCGAAGCGAAAACCCGTGCCAGCGCCGGCACGGCTCGTAACCGGAAATGAGGCTGCCCGCGAGGATAGGCGGCCCGCGTTACGCCGCCTAAACTTTCATTACCCCATAGCCAGCCCTGGAATCAACTTCAGGGCGACTTGGCTTGCCAAGTGGCGGGCGTCAAAGTGCCGGACCGGTCATTGCAGAGATCGGCGACCTTGGTCAGAGTCAGTACTGAATGATCGTATTTCCAGCTGTACGTGCCGGTCTGCTCTCCGTTCTTTGTGCAGGCCCACGGTCCGCCCGTATCGGTTAATTCGAGCTGATCTGCCTTGACGCGATAGTTGCCCGTAACCTGGGTGGTCTTGCCATCGAGCACTCGAAACTGCCCCTTGTCGTCGAAAGTGAGCGTGATGCCCTTGTGGGCGACGTACGAGCCCACTGGAAAGTCCGCTGCAAAGGCAGATGACTGTGACATCGCCACGGCGAGTGCGAGGTAAACAAACGAGCACAACTGCCTGCTGTGTTTGGACATTTT
>JBAUYT010000097.1:0-5694 GCA_049584935.1 Steroidobacteraceae bacterium | reverse complement strand
CGACAACGATGGCTGAGGCAAAATCCGCCCGGTCCCGACGGGTTGGCCCTGCAAGGCCCGCCTGCGGCGTTGCACGGCTCGCCCGTAGTCGAAGCTACGGGCTTCGCCGTGCGCCTGGCATTCGTAGCCTTGCAGAGCCAACGCGGCTCACGCGAAACGTTCATGGAGGCTCCTGACATGGGCCAGAAGGTCAATCCGCTGGGCATACGACTCGGGATCACGCGCGACTGGACGTCGAAGTGGTACGCCAGCAAGAAGCAGTTTCCGACGCTGGTGTACACCGACTTCCTGGTGCGTGAGTTCCTGAAGAAGAAACTCGCCGACGCCTCGGTCAGCCGCGTGCTGATCGAGCGCGCTGCCAAGAAGGTCAACATCACCATTCAGACCGCGCGCCCCGGCATCGTCATCGGCAAGAAGGGCGAGGACATCGAGAAACTGCGGGCCGAAACCGCCAAGCTGCTGGGCATGGCCGTCGTCGACGTGCGCCTCAACATCTCCGAGATCCGCAAGCCCGAGCTCGACTCGCAGCTCGTGGCCGAGAGCATTGCCCAGCAGATCGAGAAACGCGTGATGTTCCGGCGCGCCATGAAGCGCGCGGTCATGAGCACGATGCGCAGCGGTGCGCTCGGCATCAAGGTGCGCATGTCCGGTCGCCTGAACGGCTCGGAAATTGCCCGCACCGAATGGTATCGGGAAGGCCGCGTGCCGCTGCACACCTTCCGCGCCGACATCGATTACGGCCTGGCCGAGGCGCACACGACCTACGGCGTCATCGGCATCAAGGTCTGGATCTTCAAGGGTGAGGTGTTCGATCAGGCGCAGCTCGATCGCGCGGCCGCGGAAGGCGCCGCCCAGGCGGAGGCTCCTGCTGCTGCTGCCGCCGCTGCCGCTGCCGCCGCTGCCGTAGTTCCCGCTGCCGCCCCACCGGCTGCTGCTGCGGCTGCGCCGCAGACGGAAGCCTAGAGGCTGAAGGACTGACGCATCATGCAGCAACCGAAAAGAACCAAGTACCGCAAGATGTTCAAGGGCCGCAACGCCGGCCTGGCGCTGCGCGGCAACTCGGTGGCCTTTGGCGACTTCGGTCTCAAGGCTACCGATCGTGCGCGCATGACCGCGCGCGAGATCGAGGCGGCGCGCCGCGCGATGGCGCGCTACGTCAAGCGCGGCGGCCAGATCTGGATCCGGGTGTTCCCGGACGTGCCGATCAGCAAGAAGCCGCTGGAAGTCCGCATGGGCAGCGGCAAGGGCAACGTCGAGTACTGGATCGCCAAGATCAAGCCCGGCAAGGTGCTGTTCGAGATGGAAGGGGTCACCGAGCAGATCGCGCGTGAGGCTTTTCGTCTGGCGGGCGCCAAACTGTCGGTCTCCACCACCTTCGTCAAGCGGCAGGTGCGCTGATGAAAGCCATTGAGCTGCAAAAGAAATCCAATGTCGAGCTGCAGAACGAGCTGCTGTCGCTGCGCAAGGAGCAGTTCGCGCTGCGCCTGCAGCGCGCGACCGGCCAAGCCGTCAAGCCCGACCAGTTCAGCAAGGTCCGCAGGAACATTGCACGCGTGAAGACGGTGCAGAGCGCCAAGCGTGCCGGAGGCAAGTCATGAGCACCAATACCACGAGCGCGGACAAGACCGTCCGTACGCTCACGGGCCAGGTCGTCAGCAACAAGATGGACAAGACCATTGCGGTCGAGATCGAGCGCGTCGTGCGCCATCCGACCTATGGAAAGTTCATTCGCCGCACCACCAAGCTGCTGGCGCACGACGAGAACAACGAGGCCAAGGAAGGCGATACGGTATCGATCACGCCGTGCCGGCCGTTGTCGCGTCGCAAGTCGTGGCGCCTGCTCGCGGTCGTCGAGCGCGCGGGTCAGGTGTGAGGCCGTCATGATCCAGCTTCGTACCATGCTCAATGCCGCTGACAACAGCGGCGCCCGCACGTTGATGTGCATCAAGGTGCTCGGAGGTACGCGCCGCCGCTATGCCACGGTGGGTGACGTCATCAAGGTCAGCGTCAAGGATGCGATCCCGCGCGGCAAGGTCAAGAAGGGCGAGGTCTATGACGCCGTAGTGGTGCGCACGCGGCGCGGCGTTCGACGCCCGGATGGCTCGCTGATCAAGTTCGACGGCAACGCCGCGGTGCTGCTGACCAACAAGCTCGAACCGATCGGCACCCGCATCTTCGGGCCGGTCACGCGCGAGCTGCGCACGGTGCAGTTCATGAAGATCATTTCGCTCGCGCCCGAAGTGCTCTAGAGACGGAAGCAGACATGGAAAAGATCAGGAAGGGCGATCAGGTGGTGGTGCTCTCCGGCCGCGACAAGGGCCGGCGCGGCGCGGTCATCCGCGTCGGCGGCGGCGCGGTCGTGGTCGAGAACGTCAACCGCGTCAAGCGTCACACCAAGCCCAATCCGCAGGCCAACAAGCCTGGCGGCATCATCGAGCATGAAATGCCACTGCCGCTGTGCAAGGTGGCGTTGTGGAATCCGGCGTCCAAGCGTGGCGACCGGGTTGGCGTGCGCAAGCTGGCCGACGGCAAGAAGGTGCGCTTCTTCAAATCCAATGGCGAAGTGATCGACGCCTGAGACGGAACAACAGCATGGCAAGACTGCAACAATACTATCGCGACACCATCGTTCCGAAGCTCAAGTCGGAACTGAAGCTCTCGAACGTCATGGAAGTGCCGCGGATCACCAAGATCACGCTCAACATGGGCGTGGGCGAGGCGGTTGCCGATCGCAAGATCGTGGATGCCGCGGCCGGCGACCTGGCGAAGATTACCGGCCAGAAGCCGCAGATCACCAAGGCCAAGAAGGCCATAGCCACTTTCAAGCTGCGCGAGGGTCTGCCGATTGGCTGCAAGGTCACGCTGCGCGGCCCGCGCATGTACGAGTTCCTGGACCGCCTGATCAGCGTGGCACTGCCGCGCGTGCGCGACTTCCGCGGCATCTCGCCGCGCGGTTTCGATGGCCGCGGCAACTACAGCATGGGCGTGCGCGAGCAGATCATCTTTCCGGAAATCCAGTACGACCAGATCGACCAGCTGCGTGGCATGGATATCACGATCACGACCACGGCGCGCGATAACAAGCATGGCCGGGCGTTACTGGACGCTTTCAACTTTCCGTTCCGCAAGTAACGCGGACCAGCGGTAACCGAGGACTGGACAGAATGGCCAAGACCAACATGGTGGAGCGCGAGAAGCGGCGCGAGCGGACCGTAAAGAAGTACGCCGCCAAGCGCGCGCAGCTCAAGGAAATCATCCGCAGCCCGAAGTCGAGCCCGGAGCAGCGTGTGGCCGCGCAGGCCGCGCTGCAGACCCAGCCGCGCGATGCCAGCAAGAGCCGGCACCGCAATCGCTGCCAGATCACGGGCCGCTCACGCGGCGTGTACCGCAAATTCGGTCTGGCGCGCGTCAAGATCCGCGAGGTCGCCATGCGCGGCGAGATCCCTGGGCTCGGCAAGGCGAGCTGGTAGGAGCTTAACGATGAGCATGACCGATCCGATCGCCGATCTGCTGACCCGCATCCGCAACGGCCAGTCCGCGCGCAAGGCGAGCGTCAGCGTGGCGTCCTCCAAGCTCAAGACGGCGATCCTCACCGTGCTGAAGGACGAGGGCTACATCGCCGACTTCAACCGCGCCAGCGATGATGGCAAGCCGGTGCTGACCATCGAGCTCAAGTACTACGAGGGCCGCCCGGTCATCGACCGCATCGAGCGCGTCAGCCGCCCGGGGCTGCGCATCTACCGTCGCAAGGGCGAGTTCCCGCGCGTGCTCGGCGGCATGGGCACGGTCATCATTTCGACGCCCAAGGGCGTCATGACCGACAAGGCGGCGCACGCCATCGGGCAGGGCGGCGAAGTGCTCTGCATCGTGGCCTGAGGAAGCAATCATGTCGAGAGTGGCCAACCGAATCATCGATCTGCCTGCCGGCGTGACCGTCAGCGTCACGCCTGCGGCCGTCACGGTCAAAGGCGCGCGCGGTTCGCTGTCGCTGGAGCTGGGCACGGGCGTGTCGGTGGAGCAGAAGGACAAGACCCTGGCGGTCAAATTCCAGGGCGACGACGCGGTGCGCATGCGGGCCGGCGCCACGCGCGCGCACATCGCGAACATGGTCACGGGCGTCACCAAGGGCTACGAGCGCAAGCTCGAGCTGGTGGGCGTCGGCTTTCGCGCAGTGCTGGCCGGCAAGTCGCTGAACCTGACGCTCGGATTCTCGCACCCGGTGAGCTTTCCGATACCAGAAGGCATCACCATCGAGACCCCGAGTCAGACCGAGATTCTGATCAAGGGCAACGACCGGCAGCGCGTCGGCCAGACGGCCGCCGAGATCCGCGACATCCGTCCGCCCGAGCCCTACAAGGGCAAGGGTGTGCGTTACTCGGATGAGCAGATCGTCCTCAAAGAAGGCAAGAAGAAGTAGCGCGGCGAGACATTCATGAACATCTCCAAAAAAGAGCGGCGCCAGCGCCGCGCGTTACAGACCCGGGCCCGGATCCGCGAGCTCAAGGTGGAGCGGCTGACGATCCACCGCACGCCGCGCCACATCTACGCGCAGCTGTTCGACGGCAAGGGGCAGAAGGTGCTGGCATCTGCTTCGACCGTGCAGAAGGAACTGATGCAGGGCCTCAAGTTCACGGGCAACGTCGAAGCAGCGCGCGCCGTAGGCAAGGCAATTGCCGAACGCGCCAAGGCCGCCGGCATTACCCGGGTGGCGTTCGATCGCGCCGGTTTCCAGTATCACGGTCGCGTCAAGGCGCTTGCCGAGGCGGCGCGCGAAGCGGGACTCGAGTTTTAGGTTGATTCAGCGCGCTGTCAGCAGCGCATTGCAGGCACGAATTTATGGCACGAAATGAGAAATCGCAGAGCGCCGACGACCTGGTCGAAAAGCTGGTGGCCGTAAACCGCACCGCCAAGGTCGTCAAGGGCGGGCGGCAGTTCGGCTTCACGGCTCTGACGGTGGTTGGCGACGGCGCCGGCCGCGTCGGCTTCGGCTTCGGCAAGGCGCGCGAAGTGCCGGTGGCGATCTCCAAGGCCATGGCGCAGGCGCGCAAGAACATGGTGGTCGTGAGCCTGCGCAACGACACGCTGCACTACGCGGTCAACGGCACGCACGGCGCCACCCGCGTGTTCATGCTGCCGGCCTCGGAAGGTACCGGCGTCATCGCCGGTGGCGGCATGCGTGCGGTGCTCGAGTGCGCCGGTGTACGTAACGTGCTGGCCAAGAGCTACGGCTCGCGCAATCCGATCAACGTGGTACGCGCCACGGTCAATGCGCTGGCAAGCGTGCGCTCGCCGGACGAGATTGCCGCCAAGCGCGGCAAGCAGCTCGAAGACATTCTCTGGAGCAATTGATGAACGCGGCGGACAGCAAGGGCCAGCAGCACAAACTGGTGACGGTAACGTTGATCGGCAGCGTGCACGGCCAGCTGAAGAACATCGCGGCTTCGGTGCGCGGGCTGGGCCTGCGGCGCCGGCACCAGAGCGTCATGATTGCCGATACCCCGGCCAATCGCGGCATGATCCGCACCGCCGGGCATCTGCTCAAAGTGGAGTCGAAGTCATGAGCGGCATGCGACTGAACGAACTCAAGCCGGGCGCCGGCTCGCGCCGGCCGCGGCTGCGCGTGGGCCGCGGCGCCTCCGCCGGCCAGGGTAAGACCTGCGGCCGCGGCGTCAAGGGCCAGCGCGCCCGCAAGGG
>JBAUYT010000096.1:0-15586 GCA_049584935.1 Steroidobacteraceae bacterium | reverse complement strand
TGGCAGAAGGACACGCCAAACGTTCTCAACCCCCAGGGGGCCGCGATCCTGGCCGCGGATTTTCCTGCTCCCGAGTACAACATCGGCGCGCCCTCCGGCGCACAGTGCAGTCACTTAGCGGCGCTCTACTGCACCTCACACGAGTACGCGATCGTCAACTACCTAAACTACCAGCGCGACGCGCATAACATCTGGACCTTCCGCTCGGATTTCCTCGCCGACTCCACCGGCCAGCGCACCGGCTTCAAGGGTGACTTCCTCGAGTTCGACCTGGGCTATACCCACTGGATCGGCGACGCGCTGGAGTTGCGGCCGGAATTGCGCCTGGAGCGTCAACTCACGGCCCCGAATGCCGCTATTACCGGCTATGCCTACAACAATCCCTGCCCGCCCTCGGATGCCTCGGGCGGTCTCTGCACGCTCAGCAATGGGACGCATGAGGCCAGCAGCTTCGGCAGCCGCAACCAAGCCATGCTGGCTGCGGACGCGATCTTTCATTTTTGATCTGGCCGCGCCCCGGCCGGCCGAGCCGGATTGTCATGGAATCTTTCGTATAATGAGCGATCACAGGCTCGACCCCGGAAGACATTGATGGACTCTCTGGACTCCGCAACGGGGCCGGGCGCTGGTCGCGGTGCCCGGTCCGGCTGGTCGAAGCCGCGGCAGATATCGGCCCTGGCCGGCGCCGTGGCGGTGGTTGTGCTGATTGCTTTCGGCTACTGGCTATTCGAGCACGGGTTCCAGTCACGCACTCCGGAATCGAATGCACCGGCCCCCGCGGCCGGTACCTTTCATCCCACCTCGCAGCAGCTCAAAACGCTGACGCTCGAACCGGTGACCCTGCGCGCGTTCGTCAGTGAGGAGCGCACCGAGGGCAAGATCGCTGTCAATGCGGATCGCGCCACGCCAGTGTATTCGCCATATTCGGGGCGCGTCACGCGTGTGATCGCCAACCTCGGTGATCAAGTGGCGCAGGGGGCGCCACTCGCCGACATCGACGCCAGTGAATTCACGCAGGGACTCAACGATCTGCGCGCCGACGCGGCGCAACTCAAGCTGGCGCGCCTGGCCGAGACGCGCAAGCACGCGCTGTACGACATCAAGGGCGGCTCGCTCGCCGATTGGCAGCAGGCCCAGGCCGATCTGTCGGCAGCCCAGACGGCGTTGAACGCGGCGCGCAGCCGGCTGCAGATCCTCGGTTACAGCGATGCGCAGATCGACCAGTTTGCCAGCTCGGAGCACTTCGAGCCTGCCACCGCCATCCTGGCGCCTATTCGCGGCGTGGTAGTCGACCGCCAGATCGGACCCGGGCAATACGCGCAGGCAGGCGCGGCCAATCCGGTATTCACCATCGCAGATCTATCGAGCGTGTGGCTGATCGCCAATGTGCGCGAGGCCGACGCAGCGCGGGTTCAGCGTGGCCAGAGCGTCGAGGTGCACGTGCTGGCCTACCCCGAGCGCACGTTTTCAGCCCGCGTGGTCTACGTGGCGCCCACCATCGATCCCGGCACGCACCGCTTGACGGTGCGTGCCGTGATGGACAACGCCGACGGCGCGCTCAAGCCGGAGATGTTCGCAAACTTCGTGATCTTGACCAGCAACTCGCAGCAGTCACCCGCGGTGCCTGATGGAGCAGTCGTCTATGAGGGCGATGCCGCCCATGTCTGGCTACTGCGGCCGGACGGCACGCTGGTGGTAACACCGATCCGCACCGGCCGGTCCAACGATGGATTCGTCGAGGTGCTCGACGGTCTCAAGGCAGGGGACCGGGTGGTGACGAAGGGCAGTCTCTTCATCGATCGTGCCGCGGCGGGCTGACGTTTGAACGCCATGGTGGGATTCGCGCTCCGCCAGCGCGTCCTGATCGTGATCCTGCTGGCGCTAGTGCTCGGCGGCGGCGTGGTCAGCTTCAGGCTGCTGAACATCGAGGCCTATCCCGACCCGGTGCCGCCGCTGGTCGACATCGTCACCCAGAGCCAGGGACAGTCCGCCGAAGAGATCGAGCGCTACATCACCATTCCGATCGAAGTGCAGATGGCCGGTATTCCGAATGTGCAGGCCATCCGCACCATCTCCCTGTTCGGGCTGTCCGACGTCAAGATACAGTTCACCTACGATTTCACCTATGTCCAGGCGGAGCAGTGGGTCATCAACCGCCTAGCGCAGCTGCAGGGACTGCCGAACAGCGCCCAGCCGCAGATCTCGCCGACCAGCCCGATCGGCGAGATCTTCCGCTACCGCGTCGTCGGGCCACCTAACTATTCGGTAGCCGACCTCAAGACCATCGAAGACTGGATGCTCGAGCGGCGCTTCAAGGCGGTCCCCGGCGTCATCGACGTCACCGGCTGGGGCGGTAAGACCAAGACTTACGAGGTGACGGTCGACCAGCGGCGCCTGGTGGATTACGGCCTGTCGATTCCGCAGCTGCTGCAGGCGCTGTCGAATGCCAACATCAACGTCGGCGGCCAGACCGTCGATATCGGGCCGCAGTCGGTAGTGGTGCGCGGCGTCGGGTTGATCAGCTCCATGGACGCCATCCGCCACACCGTGGTCGCCTCCAGCGGCGGCACTCCCGTCTACATCGGGGACGTTGCCGATGTACACGTCGACCATCTGCCGCGGCTCGGCATCGCCGGCAACGACGCCGACGACGACATCGTGCAGGGAATCGTATTGATGCGGCGCGGCGCGCAATCCGTTCCGACCATCAAGCGCGTCGAGGCCAAGGTCGACGAGATCAATCGCTCGGGCGTGCTGCCGCCCGGAGTGCACATCGAGCGCATTTACGACCGCAGCGATCTGATCGCGCTCACCACCCACACGGTGCTGCACAACATGATCGTCGGCGTACTGCTGATCTTCATACTGCAGTGGTTGTTCCTCGGTAACCTGCGCAGCGCCATCATCGTCGGCATGACCATCCCGTTCGCCCTGTCGTTCGCAATCGGGCTCATGGTCGTGCGCGGAGAATCGGCCAACCTGCTGTCGGTCGGCGCCATCGATTTCGGACTGGTGGTCGACGCCACGGTCATCATGGTGGAGAACATCTACCGCCACCTGGCCGAAGCTGCCTCCGGGCGGCGCGGGTCGGGAGCCTCGCGCCTCGACGTCATGCGTGTCCCGCAAGGCTTCAGTGGCCGCTATGCCACGATCGCACTGGCCGCCGCCGAGGTCAGCCGCTCCATCTTTTTTGCCGCCGCCATCATCATCGCGGGCTTCGTGCCGCTGTTCACGCTGTCCGGCATAGAGGGGCACATCTTCGGCCCCATGGCCAAGACCTATGGCTACGCCATCGCCGGCGGACTGCTTGCCACCTTCACGATTGCGCCGGCGCTGAGTGCGCTGCTGCTGCAGGGCAAGATCAGAGAGACCGAGACCCGCCTGATCCAGTTCATACGCCGCGTCTACGATCCGGTAGTGGAATTCGCACTGGCCAACCGCGTACTGACTCTGGGCGGCGGTACGCTGGTCATCCTGCTGGCGGTGCTGGCGGTGCGCACGCTCGGTCTCGAGTTTTTGCCCAAGCTCGAGGAAGGCAACTTCTGGATTCGTGCCACGCTGCCCACCTCGATCTCGATCGAGGAAGGCAACGGCTACGTCAACCGCATGCGGCGCGTCATCGGCTCATACCCGGAGGTGCAGACCGTGGTCTCGCAGCACGGCCGCCCGGACGACGGCACCGATGCCACCGGCTTCTTCAACGCGGAATTCTTCGTGCCGCTGAAGCCATTTGATACCTGGCCGGCCGGCGTCGACAAGGACAAGCTTACCGAGACCATGACGCAGGCACTGACGCAGCAGTTTCCGGGTGTCGACTTCAATTTCTCGCAGTATATCGAGGACAACGTCGAGGAAGCGGCCTCGGGCGTCAAGGGCGAAAACTCGGTCAAGATCTACGGCAACGACCTCGAGACACTCGAACGGACCGCCAACCAGATCGCCAAGATCATGGCCGACGTGCCCGGGGTCACCGATCTGGCCGTGCTGCGCTCCCTCGGGCAGCCCACCATCCGTATCGACGTCGATCGCGCGCGGGCGGCGCGCTACGGACTGGCGCCTGGTGACGTCAATGCAGTGGTGCAGGCGGCCATCGGCGGCCAATCACCCGGCGATCTCTACGAGCCTGGCAGTGACCGGCACTTCCCGATCATCGTGCGGCTGGCGCCGCAATATCGTCAAAGTATCGACGCCATCAAACTGATACCCATTGCGGTGCCCAATCCCAATGGCGCCGGTACCATTCCGGTGGCGCTGGCCGACCTGGCGGACATCAAGCTGGTATCGGGCGCATCGTTTATCTACCGCGAGCAGCAGGAACGCTACGTACCGATCAAGTTCAGCGTGCGCGGACGGGATCTGGGCACTACCGTGCTCGATGCGCAACGCCGTATCGAGGATCAGGTGACCTTGCCGGGTGGCTACCGGCTCGAGTGGGTGGGCGAGTTCGGCAACCTGCAGGAGGCGCTCGGCCGCCTCGAGGTCGTGGTGCCAATAGCGATCCTGCTCATCTGCGTACTGCTGTTTCTGAACTTCGGCTTGGCGAGCGACGTACTGCTCGCCGCCAGCGTGATTCCAATGGCCATGGTCGGCGGCATATTCGCGCTGTTCCTGACCGGGACGCCGTTCAGTGTGTCGGCTGCCATTGGCTTCGTGGCACTGTTCGGAATCGCGGCCATGGACGGCATCCTGGTCATCTCCTACTACAACCTCAGTCTCGAATACGGCGCGGATCGCGCTACCGCCATCCGCGCCACCTGCCGCACGCAGCTGCGACCCGTCATGATGACCTGCATCGTCGCCTGCGTTGGTCTCATCCCGGCTGCGCTGTCGACCGGCATTGGCTCGCAAGTACAGCGGCCGCTGGCGCAGGTGGTCGTTGGCGGCATGCTGTTTGCGCCAGTGCTGATCCTGCTGGTGCTGCCGGTACTTATCGATACCTTCTCGCAGCGCCAGCCCGTGCCCCCGGAAGAACCCGGCGAGACCGAGGCCGGGGCAGGGAGCGGTTGATGCAGGCAGGGTTCCTGCGGCACTTCCTGCGCCACCTGCCGACGCTGCTGGCCGGCGCAGCGCTCTGCGGCTGTGCGGTCGGCCCCAACTACCATGCACCCGCCGCGCCACAGACGGACCGCTACACCGCACAGCCCCTGCCCGCCGACGACGCCGGCAACGTGCACGTGGTGGCGGGCCGGGATCCGGTGTCCGACTGGTGGCAGGGATTCGGCTCGGATGCCATCGACTCGCTGGTGCAGCAGGCGCTGCGCGCCAATCCGAACATACAGGCCGCCGAGGCCACACTGCGTCAATCGCTCGAGAACGTGGCGGCGCAGCGCGGCTACTACTGGCCGACGATCCAGGCCCAGGGCAGCGCCACACGCAATCGGGATGCTACCCAGGTGCTGTCGCCCACGCTCAGCTCGGGCGCTTCCACCTACTCGCTCTACACGCCGCAGCTCACCGTCGGCTTCGTGCCCGATGTATTCGGCGGCAACCGCCGCCAGGTGGAGTCGCTGCAGGCGCAGGCAGACGCCAACCGCTACCAGTACGATGCGACCTACCTGACGCTGATCGCCAACGTGGTCAGCACCGCCATCCAACAGGCCGGCCTGCGTGCGCAGATTGATGCCACGCAGCAGGTGATCTCCCTGGAGCGCGAGTCGCTCGACGTGATGCATGCGCAGCTCGATCTCGGCGCCATTGCCGAGGCCGATGTGCTGGCGCAACAGGCGGCGCTGGCGCAGATCGAGGCAACGCTGCCGCCGCTGCGCAAGGCGCTGGATCAGCAGCACGATGCGCTGGCCGCCTTGACCGGTCGGCTGCCGGGCGACGCCGCGGACATCCCGCTCGAGCTCGATCAGCTCAAAATGCCCACAGAGATACCGGTGGGCATCCCGTCGCAGCTGGTGGAGCGTCGCCCCGACGTGCGTGCCGCGGGGGCCCAGCTGCACGCCGCCACAGCCAGCGTCGGCGTGGCCATCGCCAACATGCTGCCGCAGATTACGATCACTGGTCAGCTTGGCAACGTCGCCACGGAGGGCTCGCAGGTATTTGCCGGCATGAACGAGTTCTGGACCATCGGCGCCTCGCTGAGCCAGACGCTGTTCGCCGGCGGAATGCTCTACCACAAGGAGCGTGCGGCGCGGGCCGGCGTCGACATCGCCGGGGCGCAGTACCGCCAGGCCGTGCTGACAGCATTTCAGAACGTCGCCGATGCGCTACGCGCGCTGGCGGCGGACGCGGATGCGGTCGCGCTACAGGAGCGTGCCTACCAGGCGTCCAGTGCAAGCCTCGGGATCACGCGACAGCAGTACGGCCTGGGCGCGGTGAGCTATCTGGCGCTGGTCAGTGCGCAGCAAGCGTTTCAGCAGGCGGTCATCGGCCGCGCGCAGGCACTCATGAACCGCTACGCCGACACCGCCGCGCTCTACCAGGCGCTTGGCGGCAGTGCGCCCGAGCCATCTCAGAAGTCACGTTAAGTAGCCGCAACAGCCCGTTGCTGCGCAAGTAATCGATCCGTCACGCTCCAGCCATCTTGCTGTCACGCAACGACGGCAGCATGGCGCAGGTTCAAGCAGTTCAGGACCGTCAGAATGGTTGGTACCTCGGGTCCCATCATCCACGTCCGCAGCGCTTTCATCTCCGACATCCATCTGGGTTCACGCGAATGCCGGGCCGACCTGGTTCTGGACTTTTTGCGTCACGTACAGATGGAACAACTGTTTCTCGTCGGCGACATCGTCGACATCTGGAACATGCGCCGCAGCTTCTACTGGCCGCAACTGCACAATGACGTGCTGCGTACCATCCTCGGCAAGACCAAGCATGGCACGCGCGTGGTCTATGTACCGGGGAATCACGACGAACAACTGCGGGAGATCTGCGGCAGCAGCTTCGGCAATCTCGAAATCCACCGGGAATACGTGCACACCACCCAGCGCGAGTTGAAGCTGCTGATCATGCACGGCGACGAATTCGATGGCGCCGTCAAATGCAGCCCGTGGCTGACCGCGCTCGGTTCCAGCCTCTATGACGTCACCCTCGGCGCCAACCGGCTGGTCAACGCGTTCCGTCGTCGCTTCGGCTATCCATATTGGTCGTTGGCGGGTTACCTCAAGAACCGCGTCGGCAACGCGATGAAATATGTGCAGGGATTCGAAAACGCGGCGGCGGCAGCGGCCCGGCGCCGGGGCGTCGACGGTATCGTCTGCGGCCACATCCACCGGCCGGAGATCGTCGAGCTCGACGGCATCCTCTATTGCAACGATGGCGACTGGGTCGACAGTTGCTCCGCCCTCATCGAGGATCGCAGCGGCGAACTCGAGCTCTGGCACTGGAACGAAGTCGGCAGCGCTCTGCGCCCGGTGGTGACCCCGCGGCCCCTGTCGCGCGCCGCCTGAGCGCGACTCGCCGGCAGCAGGCCGGCTCAGTCGAATTCAGTCGGCAGCTGCATCTCGCGCTGGTGCGCAACCATGCGGGCAATCTGCGTCGGATTGGTGCGGCCCAGCGACAGTGGCGGCAAACGGTCGGGTTCGAAAAAGTCCACGCCGGTGGTCTCGAGGCTGGTACGCGCCTCGCCACCCGTGAGTTCGCAGATGAAGAACAGCTTGTAGATGGAGTTCGGCAGCGGATTGCGGTGACCCTGACGGCGGTAGTCGTAGACACCGGCCAGCTTGAGCGCGCGCGCCTCGAAGCCGGATTCCTCACGGATCTCCCGCTCGACCGCCTCGCGCGCGGACTGGTTGACGTCCGCCCAGCCGCCGGGCAGCGTCCAGCCGCCGTCGGTGGCCTCCTGCACCAGCAGGATGCGGCCGTCGCGGAATACGGCACCGCGCACATCCACTTTCGGTGTGGCGTAGCCCACATCCCGCTCGAACATCGCTACGATCCGCTCCACCGCGACGCCAGATCCTGCCGAGAACATCTCGGCGGCGATGGTGCGCAAGCGCTGGTAGCGCTCGGCGTCGTACGGGTCCTGCGTAAACGCCAGTCCCGTCTGTGCGATGGCCCGCAGTTCGCGCGCCCACGACAACCACTCCGGCTCGTCCATGCCGTCCTCGGTGCGGATCAGCCGAGCCCGGGGGCTGCAGGACCTTTCATCGTCCTCGCAACTGCCCAGGCGACCCGTTCAGTGCGGGTGATGGTGCCGATGGCGATGGTGCTTGTGGTGAACGCCGTGCTGGCCCGTGCTGCTGTCAGACAGCGAGGAGCCGAGACCCGCGGTGGCGGCATGCGCGGAGGCGATCATCGGGGCGCTCATCAGAGTAATGGCCAGTACGGCCAGGGCAGTCAGCGCGAACTTGGTAGTCATCCTCATCCTTCCATTTGGTGATACAACGCCCGCGTGGCGGGCGGCGCGTAGTCTAACGGCGCAGCTGCTGCAAGTGCGAGCAATACCATTGGTAGGTTTGCGCCAGACCGTCGGCCAGCGCTATCTTCGGACGCCAGCCGAGTGCCGTCAGGCGCGTGGTGTCGAGCAATTTGCGCGGCGTGCCGTCGGGCTTGCTTGCATCGAAACGCACCGTGCCCTCGAATCCAACCGTGTTCGCAATCTGCCGCGCCAGCTCGGCAATGCTCAGGTCCTCACCCCAGCCGACATTGAGCCACAGCTGGTCGGAATAGTGCTGCATGAGAAACAGGCAGGCGTCGGCGAGATCGTCGACGTGCAGGAACTCGCGCCGCGGCTTGCCGGTGCCCCAGACTTCGACGGCCTCCGCGTGCGCGGCCCTGGCCTCGTGGCACTTGCGCATCAGCGCCGGCAGCACGTGCGAATTGGTGAGGTCGAAATTGTCACCGGGTCCGTACAGGTTGGTGGGCATCGCACAGATGGCGTCGAAGCCATACTCGCGGCGGTAGGCCTGGCAGAGCTTGAGACCGGCTATCTTGGCAATGGCATACCACTCGTTGGTAGGCTCGAGCGGTCCGGTCAGCAGCACTTCTTCCTTCATCGGCTGCGGCGCCTCCCGCGGATAGATGCAGCTCGAGCCGAGGAACAGCAGTTTGCGCACACCATGCCGATGAGCCGCGTCGATGACGTTGGTCTGGATCTGCAGGTTGTCCTGCAGGAATGCAACCGGATGGCTGCGGTTGGCTTCGATGCCACCGACCCTGGCAGCCGCCAGAAACACGAACTCGGGGCGGTGCGTCGCAAAGAACTGATCGACCGCGGTGGCCGAGCGCAGCTCGAGCTCGGCGCGCGTGCGCAGCAGCAACTTGGCGGCTCCGGCCGCGTGCAACCGCCGGACGATGGCCGAACCCACCAGGCCCAGGTGCCCGGCGACGAATATCCGCGAATCGAGCAGGCTGGTGCTCACTCGTGCGCCCGGTACACCTTGAATCCCTGGCGCACCATGTGCGCATCGCGTTGCGCAAGTTCCAGATCCTCCGCCGCCATCTCGCGGACCAGGGTCTGGAAGTCGATCTCCGGCTTCCAGCCGAGCTTGGCCTGCGCCTTGCTGGCATCGCCGAGCAGCGTTTCGACCTCGGTGGGACGGAAATAGCGGGAATCGATGCGGATGACGACCCGGCCACTCTTGCTGTCGACAGCCCGTTCCTCGATTCCCTGGCCTTGCCACTCGAGCCGCATGCCCAGCGCCAGCGCGGTCTGCTCGGCGAATTCCCGCACCGAGTGCTGCTCGCCGGTGGCAATCACGAAATCCTCGGCCTGCGCCTGCTGCAGCATCAGCCACTGTGCCCGCACGTAGTCGCGCGCGTGCCCCCAATCCCGCATCGAGTCGAGATTGCCGAGGTATACGCACTCCTCCAGCCCCGCGCGCACGCGCGCCAGTCCGCGCGAGATCTTGCGTGTGACGAAGGTCTCGCCGCGAGTCGGCGACTCGTGGTTGAACAGGATGCCGTTGCAGGCGTACAGGCCATAGGCCTCGCGATAGTTGACCGTGATCCAGAAGGCATAGACCTTGGCGGCGCCATAAGGAGAGCGGGGATAGAATGGCGTCGTCTCGCGCTGCGGCACTTCCTGCACCTTGCCGAACATCTCCGAGGTCGAGGCCTGGTAGAAGCGCGTGCGCTCGCCCAGCCCCAGGATACGGATGGCCTCGAGCACGCGCAGCGTGCCGATGGCGTCGGAGTTGGCGGTGTATTCGGGGGTCTCGAACGACACTCCCACATGACTCTGCGCCGCCAGATTGTAGATCTCGTCCGGCTGCACCTGCTGCACGATGCGGATCAGATTGCTGGCATCGGTCAGGTCCCCATAGTGCAGGTGTAGCCGCACACCGCGCTCGTGCGGATCCTGGTACAGGTGATCGATGCGATCGGTGTTGAATGAGGAGGCGCGCCGCTTGATGCCGTGCACCTCGTAGCCCTTGTCCAGCAGCAGCTCCGCAAGATAGGCACCATCCTGGCCGGTTATGCCGGTGATCAACGCTCGTTTCATACGCACCGCTCAGTCGTGGTTTGGCCAGCCTAACGTGCTTCTGCGCGGCAGCAAAGTCTGCCGTGCGGTGGCCCCGGAGCCGGGCACGCCTTAGGAGGAATGCGCCAGCGTCGCTTCCGGTGGCAGCACGGTAGCTGCCTCGCCGGCAGGCGCTGCGGATGCGCTGTCTTGCTGCAGTACCATCACCGCGCGCAGGCCCGGCTGGTTGTCCTCGAGCATCAGGGTGCTGCCGTGCAGCCGCGCAACCGCGTCAACCAGGCTCAATCCCAGGCCGACGCCCGGCGTTCCACGGCTGGCATCGCCGCGGTAGAAGCGCTCGATCACCTTACATCGTTCAGCCTCGGGAATGCCCGGCCCGGTATCGGCGACCGTGACCCCGACCGAGTGGCTCGGGCCGCGGCGGACCTCCACCCGGATGCTGCCTCCTTCCGGTGTGAACTTGAGCGCGTTGTCGATCAGATTGCCAAAGGCCTGTGCCAGCAGCACCGGATCGCCGCGCACCGGGGCCACGCCGTTGCTGGCCATGGTCAGCGTGCAGCCCTTGAGCTCGGCCGCCGGCTGGTAGAACTCCACCGCGTTCGCCGCCACCTCGGCCAGGTCGAACGGCACGAAACCCGAACGGCGCGTGCCGCTGTCGATTTCGGCTAGCCGCAGCAGGGCGTTGAACAGGCGGATGACGCGGTCGACATCGGCCACTGCCGACTCGAGCTCGGCAAAGGTGACATCGGCCGACGGCTTGGTGAGTGACAATTCCTCGAGGCGTGAGCGCAGCTCCGCCAGCGGCGTGCGCAGATCGTGGGCAATGGCATTGGAGACGTTGCGCACCCCGTGAATGAGTTGCTCAATCTGCTCCAGCATGCCGTTGATGGTCTGCGACAGGGTGTTGAGCTCGTCGCCACTGCGATTGGTATCGAGCCGGCGGCTCAGGTCGCCCTGAATGATGGCGGACACGGTCTGGCGGATACCGTGGATGCGGTCGAGCAACGCGCGCCGGATCAGGAAGCCGCCGAGTGTGCCGAAGACCGATAGGATCCCGACCGCGCCGGCCAGCGCGTACCAGAAGCGCTGCTCCAGCGGTCGGTAACGGGCCAGATCCCGCCCGACCAAAAGATGGTAGTTGTCGGGCAGCGCCACATAGACGAAAGCCACGTCGAGGGGGTGCGCACCGGCATCGATCTTGATGGTGTAGTTGCCGGAGCTGGGCGGTACGTTGGCCGGCCAGGCGCTCAGATTTCCGGCCAGCGGCCGGAATTGACGGTCGGCCAGCAGCAGAAAGCGCTCGTTAGGGATGTTGAGGCCGATGCGCGTGTCGATGTAGGTGACGAGACCGGCCTGTCCCTGGCGCCGGAACACGTCTGACAACCGCCGGGCATCGGCCTGCAGGATCTCGGCGCGTCCGTCCTGGATCGTCACACGCCAGGCGTACCAGATCGGGGCCGCAAACAGGGCCAGCGCGGCCAGCCCCAGGCTGATGTAGCCGAGCGCGAGGTTCAGTGCCGACGGGCGCATGAAGGCCATCTCCCGCCGATTAAACCGCAAGCGCTCATGCCGGCGCCAGTCGCAGCGCCGCAGGTGGCTGGAGCACTGCCCATGACCACGGCCTGGCGCTCATCAGTCGTGCGCCGTCATGGTATAGCCGGCATTGCGCACAGTGCGCAGCAGCGGCCGCTCGAAGTCGGCATCGATCTTTTGGCGCAGCTTGCTGATGTGGACGTCAACGACGTTGGTCTGCGGATCGAAGTGATAATCCCAGACGTTCTCCAGCAGCATGGTGCGCGTCACGACCTGGTCGGCGTGGCGCATCAGATATTCGAGCAGCTTGAACTCACGTGGCTGCAGCACGATGGCGCGATCGCCGCGTGTAACCTTGCGCGTCAGCAGGTCCACCCGCAGGTCTCCGACCTCGAGCTTGGTCTGGGCACCGTCGCCCTGGGACCGCCGCGTCAGGGCATCGAGCCGCGCCAGCAGTTCGCCGAACGCGAACGGCTTGGTCAGGTAGTCATCCCCGCCTGCGCGCAATCCGCGGATGCGCTCGTCGACGTCGGACAGCGCGCTCAGGATCAGGATGGGCGTGCGCTTGCCGGACTTGCGCAGCGCCTCGATGATCGCCAAGCCGTCGATGTCGCCTGGCAGCATGCGATCCATGACGATGACGTCGTAGGGCTCGCTGGCCGCCAGGAACATGCCGTCACGGCCGTTGGCGGCGTGGTCGGTGGTGTGCCCCGACTCCTTCAGACCCTTGATCACGAACTGCGTCACGCGTTCGTTATCCTCGACCAGCAGCACCTTCATGAAGCCCCCTGTGTCACGCCGCTCGACGCCGGCCCGGACGTCGGCGCGTGCGGCGCATGCTGGGCGCGTTCGGCCGCGCGCTGGTGCCGGCGCGCACCGGTCAGACGGTCGAGGTACAGGTAGATGACAGGTGTCGTAAACAGCGTCAACGCCTGGCTCAGCACCAGCCCCCCCACCATGGTGAAGCCCAGCGGACGGCGCAGCTCCGAGCCCGTGCCCTGCCCGAGCATCAAAGGCAGCGCCCCGAGCAGCGCCGCCATCGTGGTCATCATGATAGGACGAAAACGCAGCAGGCAGGCCTGGCGGATCGAATCCTCCGGCGACATGTGCTGGTCACGTTCGGCCTGAATCGCAAAGTCGACCATCATGATGCCGTTCTTCTTGACGATGCCGATCAGCAGGATGATACCGATCAGCGCGATCACCGACAGGTCGAAGCCGAAGATCATCAGCACCAGCAGCGCGCCGACCCCGGCCGACGGCAAGGTCGACAGGATCGTCAGCGGATGAATGTAGCTCTCGTAGAGCATGCCGAGAATGATGTAGACGGCCACCAGCGCCGCCAGGATCAGGTACGGCTCTGATCTCAACGAACTCTGGAACGCCTGGGCCGTACCCTGAAAGCTGCCGGTGATCGTCGAGGGCATGCGGATCGACGCCGCAGCGCGCGTGATGGCGGTAACCGCATCGCCGAGGGCTGCCCCCGGCGCCAGGTTGAACGACAGTGTCACCGCCGGAAACTGCCCCTGGTGGTTGATCGATAGGAACGTGGTGTGCTGCGTGTCGTACTTGACGAAGCTCGACAGCGGCACCATCTGTCCGGTGACGGGGGACTTGATATAGATCTTCGAGAGCGTCTGCGGGTCCGACTGCAGCTCGGGGCTCACCTCGAGGATGACATGGTAGCTGTTGAGCTGCGTGAAATACTGCGTCACCTGCCGCTGGCCGAAGGCATCGTCCAGCGTCTGATCGATCAGCGACGGCTGTATGCCGAAGCGTGCCGCCTGGCTGCGATCGATCGACATCGACACCATGGTGCTGTTGGCCTGCTGATCGGAGGCGGCATCGCGCAGCTGCGGCAGCTTCTGCAATTGCGCCAGCAGCCGTGGCGCCCAGGTATTGAGCTCATCGATGTCCGCGTCGGTCAACGTGTACTGGTACTGCGTGCGCGTGGTGCGGCCGCCAACGTTCAGATCCTGCGCCGATTGCAGGAATGCCGTGGCGCCGGGCACCTGCGCCAGCTGCTTACGCAGGCGCGTGATGATCTGATCGGAGCTGGCCTTACGCTGATCGCGCGGCTTGAGGCCAAGGATCAGGAAGCCGGTATTGACCGGGCGGTTGCCGCCGATAAAGGCACCGTAGCTGGCGACGTCCGGGTCGCGCGCGATGATGTCCGTCAGCAGGTGCTGTCGCCGTACCATCTCGTTGAAGGAAATGTCCTGCGGCGCGTCCGACAGGCCGACGATGATGCCGGTGTCCTGCTGCGGAAAGAATCCCTTCGGAATATAGATGTACAGCACCACGGTCAGCGCCACGGTCAGAATGAACGTCGCCAGCGTCGCCGGCTGATGCCGCAGCACGAAGTCCAGGGCGCGCCGGTAACCGTTCAGCAGCTTGTCGAAGCCGCGCTCGATGAACAGGTAGGCCCGCCCATGCTGCGCGTGGCGCTCGTCGCGCAGGAAGATGGCGCACATGGTCGGCGACAGCGTCAGCGCCACGAACGCCGAGACCGCAATCGTCATCGTCAGGGTGATCGCGAATTCGCGGAACAGCCGGCCGACGATGCCGCCCATCAGCAGCAGCGGTATGAATACCGCCACCAGCGAGACGCTGATCGACATGATGGTGAAGCCGATCTCGCTCGCCCCCTTGAGAGTCGCCTGCAGCGGTGTCAGGCCCTGCTCGATGTGACGGTAGATGTTCTCCAGCATGACGATGGCATCGTCGACCACGAAACCGACCGCGATCGTCAGCGCCATGAGCGACAGATTGTCCAGGCTGTAATGCACGGTCAGCATCAGCGCCGCGGTGGCCAGCAGTGACAGCGGCACGGTGATGCCCGGGATGATGGTGGCCCAGGCGTTGCGCAGGAACAGGAAGATGACCAGCACCACCAGGACGATGGTCAGCAGCAGCGTGATCTCCACGTCCCTCACCGACGCCCTGATGGTGGTGGTGCGATCGGCGACGCCGTCGACCTTGATCGAGGGAGGCACGGACAGCATGGCCTTGGGCAGCTGCTGCAGGACCCGCTGCTGCGTGTCGATGACGTTGGCCCCCGGCTGCTTGTAGATCAGCAGCAGGATGCCGAGCTTGCCGTTCTGCCAGCCGGTGAGCTGGTTGTTCTCGGCGGCATCGACCGCGGTGCCGATGTCGCGGATCCTGACCGGCGCACCGTTCTTGTACGCGACCACGATGTCGTTCCAGAGCGCGGCCTTCTCCAGCTGGTCGTTGTCGTAGATGGCGAAGTTGCGCAGCGTACCGTTGATCGATCCCTTGGGTGCATCGACCGTCGCGGCGGTGATGACATTGGCGACGTCCTCGAGCTGAATGCCGAGCGATGCGATCTTGACCGGATCGACCTGTACGCGCACCGATGGCTTCTGCTGGCCATAAACGCCCACGAGTGCTACGCCTGAAATCTGCGATAGCTGCTGAGCGATCACGTTTTCCGCGTAATCGTCAACTTCGGTCAGCGGCATGACGTCGGAGTGCACTCCCAGGTCAAGTATTGGAATATCAGCAGGATTGACCTTACGGTAGTATGGCGGCGTCGGTAGATTCTTTGGCAGTTGCCCGCCGGCGGCGTTGATGGCCGACTGCACGTCCTGCGCGGCGGCATCGACCGCGGTGCCGATGTCGCGGATCCTGACCGGCGCACCGTTCTTGTACGCGACCACGATG
>JBAUYT010000095.1:0-2808 GCA_049584935.1 Steroidobacteraceae bacterium | reverse complement strand
GGTTCAAGCCGTTCTTCGCGACGCACGCCGCGCGGCACGCGCGCGCCCAAGCGCCCCTGAATGGCGATCTCTACCCACGCGGTGCCCCCCCGCCCGCAGAACGCGGCGCTGCAGGTCATCACGGCGTTGCTCCTGGCTCTTGGCCTGAAGTCGTACGGCGCAGCCTGGCGCGCGCACGCGCCTGGGGCTAGGAGCGCTGGCTGCGCTTCAGCCGAGCGCGAATAGCCGCTCGGCGTTGAGCTGGAACAGTTGTTTGCGCTCCTGCACGCCGGTCGACGTCTGTTCGGTTGCGGCCACTTCCGCCGCCACGAACTGGTAAGGGTAGTCCATGGCGTAGAGTACATGGTCCATGCCCAGCACCTGCTGGCAAAAACGGATTGCGGGCGCCCAGGCCATGCCGCTCGTGGTTACGTAGACGTTGTCGCGCAGGTACTCGCTCAGGGGACGCCGCAATGGCTGAACTGTTGCGTAGCGCTTCGCCGCTACGCTGGCGGCGTGCATGTAATCGAGCCGGAACAGCCAGAACGGCAGCGCTTCACCGAGGTGACCCAGCACCAGCTTGAGCTTCGGGTGACGGTCGAATACACCACTGACGATGATGCGCAGCGCGTGCATCCCGGTCTCGACGGCAAAGCCATAGATTGCACCGTCCAGGCCGCTGTCGAGCAGCGGCCCGATCATCCGCTTCGATGGCGTATTCGGGTGCAGGTAGATTGGCGCGTTCTCCGCCTCCGCCGCAGCGAGCAGATCGGCGTACTTCGGATGATCGAGATACTCGCCCAGCGTATGCGAATTGATGATCACGCCCTTCATACCGAGTTGACGCATGCCGCGCTCGATTTCCGCCGCCGCGGCGGCCGGGTTCTGCGGTGCGACCGCCGTAAGCCCGGAGTAGCGCTGCGGATGCCGGCGCACGGCTGCCGCCAGTTGGTCGTTGGCATCGCGCGCGATGGCCACGGCGGTCGCGGCGTCGAACACCTGTACCCCGGGCGAGGTCAGCGAAATTATTTGCCGGTCGATGCCGCTGGCGTCCATGTCTGCCAGGCGCGGCTCGCCCAGTTCCTGCAGCCGCTCGATGATGCAGGTGGCGCGCGCGCCGGTACTACCGAGGTAGAAACCCCACATGCTCTGGAAGCCCGGATCGTCGACTGCACGCCGCGCCAACAGATCGCGATAGCGCTGCAGCAGATCGCGCGTTGCGAAGGCTTCCTCGGTGGCGATGCGGGCGTAGCCGCGTGCCGCAACGGCTGCCAGCCGCGCCGCTTCCCTGGGCTCCGTCATGTTGTTCTCCCGCCTGCGGACGATGCCGACATCATCGCATTTGCAGCGCGCAGGTGAATTGCGCGCTGCGTCTAGTTTCGTTGCGGCAACGGTCGACTCGTCAATGATCCCGCCCGCCGGAGCGGGCGGTATGCCGTCATACCGCCGGTGCAACCGCTGTGTAGAATACCGCGCAGTCAACAATCAAAAGGGGTGAGTGATGAGCCTTTCAATATACGACGCGTCGATTCCGTGGCTGCTGCACGCCATGGGCAATCTGGGCAATGTGCTCGAGAAAGGCCGCGTACACTGCGAAAATGAAAAGATCGACGCGAACGCGATGCTCAGCGCGCGCCTATATCCCGACATGTTTGCGTTGACGCGCCAGGTACAGGTGGTCTCGGATCAGTGCAAAGGTGCGGCGGCACGCCTGGCCGCCGTCGAGGCGCCGAAGTTCGAGGATACCGAGAAGTCGTTTGAAGACCTGAAGGCAAGACTCGACAAGACCGCGGGCTTCCTCAAGGGCCTGGACAAGGCACGCTTCGACGATGCCGGCACGCGGCCCATCGAGGTCAAGTTTCCGCAGGCCACGCTCAACTTCGCCAGTGGCTGGACCTATCTGATGGGGTTCGTGCTGCCAAACGTCTACTTCCACAGTGCCACTGCGTACGACATCCTGCGCCACAACGGTGTCAAAGTGGGCAAGACGGATTTCATCGGCGCCATTCGCTGATTGGGGGAAAGACGATAGGTGGCACCGCGACGATAGCGGGAACGACGAGCCAAGGCGGCGGCCTCAGTGGCCGCCTTCCACGCGCAGCCCGCTTCGTGTCAGTGCTGCCGCCAGCTCCGCCTCGATGCGCCGCGCCTCGGCGCGCGCCAACTGCCGCAGGTGCAGTGTTGGACCCGTCAGTACTTCCAGGCCGCGCTTGAGGACGGCGCCGGAGGCGCGAATACCTGCCTTGTGCTGGTCGAATCGCTGCGCCGGTGGATAGTCGCTCATGCCCACATAGATGCCGAATGGATCGCCGCCGCGGTCGGCGTAGTCCAGCAATACCAGGTAGACGTTGCTGCGGCCGCGCTCGCCACCGCGAAAGCGCGCGGCGATTTGGTACAGCTGTGGCAGGAAATTCACATAGCGCATCGGCAGCCACTCCGGGATCGAGCCTGCGGCACGCTGCCAGAGCTGATCGATGGCGCGTTCGATCCTGGCTGGCACCGCGCCGCGCATGCACAGCTCGTGCACGCAGTGCGCCCCGGTTAGGCCATCGGTGCACTCAAGTGCCCACGCCAGCCGCTCAGCCAGCGCCGCCTCCGACAAGGACTGCCACGGCCGCGAGGCGGGCGTGCACTCGGCGTTCAGGCGCGTATGAGATCCTGCAGGTAGGGCGGAGTGCGATCGGGGAACACCTGCGCGTCGAGTGCACGCGGGCTGATCTGCAGGTGATCGCGCAGCACACTTTTGATGATCGAGCGCAAGTCGAGCGTCGGCTGCAGGTCGCGGCCCTGGTAGAGCGCGCGCGCCGACAGGCCGGGCCAGTCGCAGAC
>JBAUYT010000094.1:0-41074 GCA_049584935.1 Steroidobacteraceae bacterium | reverse complement strand
GGCGAGTACCTTGCGGATGTCGTCATCAACGCAGCCGGTTACCGCGCCGGCGAGGTCATGGCCCTGCTGGCCGGCGAGGCTCCGCCGCTGCCGATTGTGACCATGTCCCATCAGTACCTGGTCACGGAGGACCTGCCCGAACTCGCGGCGCGCCCCGAGCGGCTGCCGCTGTTGCGCGATCCGGACGTGTCCTACTACCTGCGGCAGGAGCGCGGCGGATTGATTCTGGGTCCATACGAGCGCCAGGCCACGCCGATGTGGCTCGACGGCATCCCCGAGGATTTCTCGTACAAGCTCTGGAGCGACGATCTCGAACGTCTCGAGGATTACATCGAGGCCGCCTGCCGGCGCGTGCCCGCGCTTTTGCGCGCGGGCGTACGGCGTGTGGTCAATGGCCCCATCCCTTATTCACCCGATGGCCTGCCCTACCTCGGGCCCGCCCACGGGCTCGAGAATTTCTTCCACTGCAATACCTTCAGCTTCGGCATCGCGCAGGCTGGCGGCGCCGGTAAGGCGTTGGCCGAATGGGTCGCCAACGGTGCCCCGGAGTGGGATCTGTGGGCGCTCGATCCGCGCCGCTTCACCCGCTACGCCACGCGAAGCTATGCGCTCGCCAAGGCCGTAGAGACCTATCGCCTCGAATACGCGCCGGCGTTCCCGTACGAGGAGCGACCCGAGGGGCGCCCCTTGCGCAATTCACCCCTGCACAATCGCCTGGCGGCCGCCGGCGCGCGCTTCGGCGTTCGCGGCGGCTGGGAGCGTGCGCTTTGGTACGACCGCGGCGCCGCTGCCGATGCCACCCTGAGCTTTCGGCGAGCGCGCGGCTGGATGGATGGGGTGGGCGCGGAGGTTGAGGCCGTTCGCAGCGCAGTCGGGATCATGGATCTGCCCGGGTTCACGCGGTTCGTCGTCAGAGGCGGTGGTGCGCATGCCTGGCTCGACCGGCTGGTGTGCTCGAAACTACCCGCCGTCGGCCGCGTATCGCTGGCGTATGCGCTCAACGGCTCGGGCGGAGTCGTCAGCGAGTTCACGATCACGCGCACCGCGTTGGATGAGTTCCAGCTGATGTCGGCCGCTGCCGCCGAATGGCACGACGAAGACCTGCTGCATCGTGCGCTGCCGAGCGACGGTTCGGTACGAATCGAGCCTCACACGGAGGCGTTCGGCACGCTGGTGCTGTGCGGACCGCGTGCACGCGCGGTGCTGCAAACGATCACCCGCGCGACTCTGTCCAATGAGGCCTTTCCGTGGCTCTCGGCACGTTGGATCGATATCGAGGGCGCGCGCGTGCTGGCGCTGCGCGTCAGCTACGTGGGAGAGCTCGGTTGGGAGCTGCACTCACCCAGCGTCGCATTGCCTGGGATCTACGACGCCCTGCTGTACTCCGGCGCCGCGCATGGCCTGACACACTTCGGTCTCTACGCCATGGATTCCATGCGCATCGACAAGTGCTACCGAGCCTGGAAGCAGGACCTGGAGATCGGCTACTCGCCACTGGAGGCCGGCCTTGATCGATTCGTCGACCTGGGCAAATCCGACTTTGTAGGCAAGCCGGCGCTGCTGGCGCAGCGACAGCGCGGATTGGCGCGCCGGCTCGTGCCACTGGTACTCGACGATCCCGGCACGGCCGATGCCCTTGCCTGCAGCAGCGTCTACGCCGGCGGCGAACTGGTCGGGCTCACGACTTCGGGTGTCTGGAGCCACACGCTCTCATGCAGCGTGGCGCTGGCATACCTGCGCGCGGACTGCACTCAGCCGGGCTTGCGGCTCGAGATCGATGTGCTCGGCGAGCGCCGCGCTGCGACCGTGCAGCGGGAACCGCTTTTCGATGCGGAGAACGCGCGGCAGCGGGCAAGTTGAGGTCAGCAACCAAGCGGTTGCCGCTGGCAACCAAAAGGTTGACACGGTTGCGCGGGCTGTTCTCATGAACAGTCAACCGCGCGGTTGCCGCCCGCAACCAGTTGGTTGACAGTTGCGACACTTGTCCCGCAACTGGGTGCCCAAAATTGGCGCAGATGCTGCCGGGATCATCTCTGGCACGGTGAATCACGCGGCCGGGATGCGCGGGAAGCGCGCCACGCTCTCGAGATCGTTCAGTTCCTGATCGTTGCGCACATAGAGGCGCGTGGCGTCGCGTATGGGCTGAAAGTCCCACGGCCGGTAGCGGCCCTGGCGCAGTGCCTGGTACACCAGGTGCCGTTGCCGCTGGCTCGACACCACCTGCGCCTGAACGTTCCGCAGATTCCAGCGCCGCGCGACTTCCTGGCGCATCGCGGTCAGGGTCGCAGCGGCTGCAGATTGCGACTGCGCCTGCGGCGACAGCGCCAGGTTGTTGCGCTCGTCCGGGTCCGTCCCCAGGTCGTAGAGCTGGTCGGGATCAACCGGACAATGCACGAATTTCCGGCCGTCCCTGAGCAGCATCACCACCGGAGCGATCGCGCCCTCGGCCAGGTATTCGCCCACGACTTCAGGCGGCCCGCTGCCACCCTCGAGCGCGTCGAGCAGACTGTAGCCATCGATGGCGGTCGCGTAGCGCGGCGCGGTGGCATCTCCTGCGAACTCGACCAGGGTCGGCAGCAGATCGACCAGCGACGCCGGCGTCGACACGCGGCGCGGCCGAAAGCGCCGCGGGGCGTGCACGATCAGCGGGATACGGCAGGCGGGCTCGTAAAAGCTCATCTTGTACCAGAGGCCGCGCTCCCCGAGCATGTCGCCGTGATCCGCGATCAGCAGCATGACGGTGTCGGAGTCGAGCGCCGCCTCGCGCAGCGTGCGCACGAGCAGTCCCACCTGGTCGTCGATATAGGACACGGCGCCGTAGTAGGCGCGACGCGCGGCGTGCACCTGCGCCGCCGTGGGCCGCGCGAGATCCAGGCCAATGACGTGCCGTAGCCGGCGCGAATGCGGATCGTCCTGGCCGATCAGATCGGGCACGCGCGGTGGCTCGATGTCTTCGTCCCGATATCGGTTCCAGTAGTCGTGCGGAATGGCGTACGGATCGTGCGGGTGCGTCATCGAGACGACCAGGCAGAACGGCCGTCGATCGTTGCTGCGGGCCAGGTCGAACAGTTTTTGACGCGCGGCCGTAACCGTGTCGTCGTCGAAGTCGATCTGATTGGTGCGGATGCAGGGACCGGCCTGCAGCACCGAGTCCATGCTGTGATACCAGCCAGGACGATCCGAGAAGCGATTCCAGTCCGGCGTCCAGCCGAAGTCCGCCGGGTAGATGTCGGTAGTCAGCCGCTCTTCGAATCCGTGCAGCTGATCGGGGCCGCAGAAGTGCATCTTGCCGGACAACAGCGTCTGGTAGCCCGAGGCGCGCAGGTAGTGCGCAAAGGTCGGCACCGACGCCGGAAATTCGGCGGCATTGTCATAGGCGCCGATTTTCGAGGGCAGCTGGCCCGCGAGCATGGAAAAGCGCGAGGGTGCGCACAGCGGGCTGTTGCAGTAGAAGGATTCGAACACCACGCCGTGCTCGGCCAGTGCGTCGATGTGTGGCGTCAACGCGGTACGGCCGCCGTAGGCGCGCAGCGCACCCGCGCTGAGCTGATCGGCCATGAGTATGAGCAGGTTCGGTCTGGCGGTCATCGGAAAGTTCGCCGTGTCAGCTGTCAGCGAGAGCCTAACTCAGCGCACGCGTGTGCGCTCGAGCATGGAGGCATTGACCTCGTAGCCCATGCCGGGCGCCTCCGGGAGGTTGAGCCAACCACTCGGGTCGACCACCAGCGGTTCGGCCATCATGAAGTCGCGAATCGGCAAGTCCCACTCCGGCGGATCGAACGGGTATTCGATAAACGGAGAATCGCCGATGCCGGCGACCAGATGCGCATTGGCGACCACGCCCATGCCGTTGGTCCAGGTGTGCGGCGTGAACACCACGCCGTGCTCCTGCGCCAGGATCGCCGCGCGCCGGAGTCCGGTGATGCCGCCGACCAGTGCCACATCGGGCTGCAGTACGTCGAGGCAGCCGCGAGTGATGAGTTCGCGCAGCTCGTGCAACTGCCGCGTCATCTCGCCGCCCGCAATGCGGACGTCGGTTGCGTCGCGCAAGGCACGCATGCCCTCGTAGTCCGCGCGGTGCAGCGGCTCCTCCATCCAGTAGATACCGAGCCGCTCGAGCTGGCGCGCCACGGTCAGGGCATCCTTGAGCGTCCAGGCGGCATTGGTATCCCAGGGCATGCGCCAGCCCTGGTTACAGTCAACCATGAGCTCGAGACGCGTACCGACGCGCGCCCGCACGGCCTCGAGTGCCTTGATGTCCTCATGCCAGTCACCGCGATGGAAGCGGATCTTGAGTGCTGCAAAGCCCCGCGCAAGATAGAACTCGGCCTGGTCGGCCAATGCTGCGGGCTGGCGCAGTACACCCGACGAGGCGTAGGCGCGCACGCGATTCGACAGCCCGCCGAGCAGCTTCCAGCAGGGTTGGCCCGTGATCTTGCCTGCCAGGTCCCAGAGCGCGAGATCCAGCGGCCAGCAGCGCCCGTAGTGAAAATCGATGTGCGACAGCACCCGGTAGTGGCGTTCGAGCGCTAGCGGGTCCTGACCGACAAACAGGTGCTCGTGCCCGGCGAAGCCGAGCATCAGGTCCCCGGAGCCGACCCCAGTCAGGCCGTGGTCGGTGGTGACACGCACGATTGAGGCATCGAAATGCTGTCGCGGCCGGCTGTCCCAGCTGGCGCGGAATGCCGGCTCAAAATCCAGGCGATGCTGCGTGATCTGAATGGACGCGATCTTGTGACTCGACGGGGCCCGCGGCAGCGAAGCGGTACTGTCGGTGTCGACCGCCACGCTCACTTGTAGGCAGTCCAGATGGTCTTGAGATCGGTGTACTTGTCGATTGCGTGCGGGGAGCGGTCGCGACCGAAGCCGGACTGCTTGAAACCACCGAACGGCGTCGCGAACGACGACCGATCGAAGGCGTTGACCCATACCGTGCCAGCGCGCAGGCCGTTGGACAGGCGGTGCGCAGCATTCATGTCGGAAGTCCAGACTGCGGCGGCCAGTCCATAGATGCTGTCATTGGCCACGCGCAGGGCCTGCGCCTCATCGGTAAAGGTACTGACCGCGAGCACCGGGCCGAAGATCTCCTCGCGCGCCACGCGCATGTCGGGCTTCACAGCGTCCAGGATCGTGGCCTCGACGTAGAAGCCGCCGGTCTCGGTCATTGCCCGCTTGCCACCGAGTGCCACGCGCGCACCCGCGCGCACGCCGTCATCGATGAATCCAAGTACCCGCTGCATGTGACCCTGATCGATGAGCGCGCCCATCTGCGTGGCCGGCTCCCAGGGAAACCCCAGTGTAATCCCGGCGGTCACGCGCTTGATGGCCGCGATCAGCTGATCGCGGACGCGCTCGTGCACGATCACGCGCGAGCCGGCGTGGCAGGTCTCGCCAGAGTTGTAATAGATGCCCCAGGCGATCCCTTCCGCGGCCGCGGCGATGTCGGCGTCGGCCAACACCACCTGTGGGCTCTTGCCACCGCACTCGAGCGCCACGCGCTTCATGTTCGATTCGCCGGCGTAGCGCAGCATGAGCTTGCCGACTTCGGTTGAGCCGGTGAAGCTGACCATGTCGACATCGCCGTGCAGCGCCAGCGCCTTGCCGGCCTCCTCACCGAAGCCGGGCACGACATTGAACGCGCCCGGCGGCAGTCCCGCTTCACAGGCCAGCTCGGCCAGCCGGATCGCCGTCAGTGGCGATTGTTCGGCAGGCTTGAGTACCACCGAATTGCCGCTGAGCAGGGCTGGCCCCAGCTTCCACGCACTGATGATGAGCGGGTAGTTCCACGGCACGATGGCGGCGATGACGCCGAGCGGCTCGCGCCGCACCAGTGCCAGGTCCTTCGGGCCCGTGGGTGCCACTTCATCGTAGAGCTTGTCGGCGAATTCGGCGTAATAGCTGATGCAGTCCGCTGCCAACGGCACGTCCACGCTCAGCGAATTCGAGATCGGCTTGCCGACATCGAGCGTCTCGAGCGCGGCCAGGCGCTCGAGATCGGCGCGCATGAGCTCGGCGAAGCGCAGCAGCACGCGCTTGCGCTCCTTGGGCTCGCTTGCGCGCCAGACTCCGGACTCGAAGGTAGCGCGGGCATTGGCCACGGCGGCATCGACGTCGGCCGCGACACAGCGCGCCACCGCGGCTGCGGATTTGCCGTCGATCGGACTGATGTCGTCGAAGCGCGAGCCCGACTGCGCCTCGATCAGGCGGCCGTCGACGAAGGCACGGCCCTCGGGCTTGAGATTGCGGGCATAGTCCTGCCACTGCGATCGATTACGGGCGACCTGCGCGTTCATGCAGACTCCAGTACGGCGACGGCAAATTCGAGCAGATCCTGATCGCGCACGCTACGACGGTTGGAACGGCGCATCGGCTCGTTGGCGGGCAGCGCCATCTGCTCGGCCAGCTGCGCCGCGGTAATCTGATCGTGCCCCTCGCCGCCGAGCGACACCTTGACCCCGACCTGGCGCAGCAGGCGTTCGAACGCGCCGGGCAAGCGCTGCGCGTCGGCGGTCTCGCCCATGGCTGCCGCGGCCGCAGCGTACGCCGGATCTCCGTCTGCCACGCTCCAGGGCAGGGTCGCGCGCAGCGCGACACCGACGGCGCGGCCGTGATGCACGGGCCGCAGCGACGCCAGAGCGTGGCCGATATTGTGCGCAATGGCCGTGCCGCAATTGTCGATGCCGATACCCGCGAAGGTCGCGGCCCATTGCAGGCCCGCGCGCGCCGCCAGGTCCGTCGGCGTATTGACGGCGCGAGCCAGGTACTTCACCACCAGCCGGATGGCCTCATGACAATAGAGATCGTTGGCCGCATTGGCATTTCGGTTGGTCGAGGCCTCGATGGCGTGAACCAGCGCGTCGATGCCGGTGGCCGCGGTCAGATGCGGCGGCAACCCGACGGTCAGAGCGGGATCGAGCAGGATGGCATCGGCCTTGAGCGCATCCCCCCAGAGCCAGACCTTGGCATGTGCCGTATCGGACAGCACCGCGGTGCGCGTTGCCTCCGAGCCCGTGCCAGACGTCGTCGGCACGCAGACGCAAGCCAGGCGCGCTTCCGGAAACGGATTGGCACACAGACCGTAGTGACTCGCGGGTGCATTGGCACCGGCAATCGCCGCCACGCTCTTGCCGAGATCCATGGCCGAGCCTCCGCCCAGCGCCACCACGGTCTCGGCGCGTTCGCGCCGTGCGAGCTCCGCGGTCGAATCGGCCTGTGCCATCGAGGGGTCGCTCTCGACGCGGTCGAACACGGTCACCGCCAGACCCGCGCTACGCAGCGCGCTCTCGGCGCCAGCCACCATGCCGAGGGCCTTGACGCCGGGATCGGCTACCAGCAGCACGTGCCGGGCCACGGCACCGGCGTTGCCAGCGGCAGCCGGACGCAGGCCTTTGACGAGCGCGCCAAGCTGCTCGAGCGCCCCCGCACCCTGTGTGATCTGTGGTACCCGATCGAGCGAGATGCTCACGGATTTTTCGGCGTGTAGAACGGATTGCCGAGGCTCTTGAGCGCGCTCTCGAGTTCGCCGCGCGAGGGCCAGCCGCTGGTGAGCGCACGCTGTGCGGCCACGCGCGCAGCCTCTTTGTTGTTGGCGTAGACCTGGTCGGCATTGTCGGCACTCGGGTTGACCCAGACCAGCGCGATGGCCATCCAGCTGTCCTCCGCGCCCGCCGGCAGCACACCGTCGAGCACGGCGCGCGTGATGCCCGCGCCGACACCGAGTTGGGCCGGACCCCAGGTCATGATTTCGTGGTTGGAATCCTTGAGGACCGACTTGCCGATGAACAGGGTCGCGGGTTTGACCGGCACGTTGGGCTTGAGCACGGCCTGGAACGGAATGTGGCCCGGACCGGGACTGGCGGCCGCCGTGGCCCACGCCGCGGCGATGGGACCGTCCTTTGGACCGAGCAGCAGATTGATGTGCGCGGCGTTGCCGCCCGAACCCTCGAATCCTTCGCCGACGTAAATCATGTGGCTCCGTAGGCGCGCGGACGGCGCACCGGGTTGTAGTCGTTGATCTCATCGCGCGGACGGTACGGCGCTTCCAGGTACTTGCGCTCGTCCGCGTCGAGCTCGAGCGCCGCGGCTGCTACGGCGACGTCGACCTGTTCAGGCGCATCGGCGCCGATGAGCGGGGAAGTCACACGCGGGCTGCCTGCCGCCCAGGCGGTTGCAATGTGTGCCGGCGAGACGCCGCGACGCTGCGCGATCTCACGCACACGGCGCGCGATCTCGACATCGATGGCATCGCCGTAGAAATTCAGGTAGATGTCGTGCGCCGTGCGCGCGGTACGTTCCGCTCCGGTGAGGAAACCCCGCGCCAGCGGACTGAAGGTCGTGACCGCGATGCCCTCCTCGTTGCAGTACGGCATCATCTCGCGCTCTTCTTCTCTGTAGAGAAGGTTGTACTGGCACTGCATGTTGACGAACGGCGTCCAGCCGTGCAGACGCGCGGTGCAGTTCATCTTGACGAACTGCCACACGTACATGGTGGATGCGCCGAGGTAGCGCACCTTGCCGGCCTTGACGATGTCGTGCAGCGCCTCGAGCGTCTCCTCGATACGCGTATCCGGATCGAAGGCATGGATCACATACAGATCCACGTAGTCGGTTCCCATGCGCTGCAATGAGCGATCGATCGATGCGAGGATGTGCTTGCGCGACAGCCCGCGGTCATTCGCGGACTCGCTCATGGGATAGAACACCTTGGTCGCGAACACCAGGTTGTCGCGGTGCGTGAGCTTGAGCAGGTTGCGAGCGACCACCTCTTCGTTCCGACCGGCCGAGTACCAGTCGGCCATATCGAAGAAGGTGAAGCCCAGCTCGAAGGCGCGCTTGAGAATGGGAATGGAGCGGTCCTCGTCCAGCACCCAGCCCTTCCAGGCTGAGCTGCCGATGCCCATGGTGCCGAGGCACAGCTTCGAAACCCGAAGCCCGGTCTGACCAAAGCGTATCTGCTGCATCGTTGTATTCTGCGCCGGAAGCGCCCCCTTGAAGCACAGCCTCACATGCCGTTAACTTACTGAAAAGACAATAAAAAGCATAGGCCCAGCTAAAAATGTCATAGTGCCGGCGCAAGCCCTACGGCGCACGCTAGGATGCTTCCGATGCCAAAGCCCGCCATAGGCCGCCGCTGGCTGCCGCTCAATGCGCTGCGGGCCTTCGAGGCCGTGGCCAGGCACGGCAGCTTCACCGCCGCCGCGCACGCCCTGCAGGTCTCGCAAAGCGCACTGTCGCGGCACGTCATGGCAGTAGAGAGCCTGATCGGTGTGCAACTGTTCGACCGCCGGCCGCATTCGCTGAGCATGACCAAGGCCGGTGAGCACCTGCTATCGGCCGTGGTCAAGTCTCTGGATGGGATCGAGATGGCGCTCAACGAGGTGCGGCGCCTGGACGCACCGACGCTGCGCACATTGCGCGTTCAGATGCCGCCGACATTTGCCAATCACATGGCCGTGCCGCTGCTGCGCGAGTTCCGCCGCGCAAGCGCCGATATCGAGATCGATGTCGTCAGCCCCTACGGCGTCGGGCCGCCGCTGGCTGACGTCGACGTCGCCGTGGTCTATTCGAGACCCATGGTCACCGACCTCGTGACCGACCTGCTCTGGCCCGTGCATCTGACCGTACTGTGCCATCCGAGGCTGCGCGAACAGCAGGCGAGCGCGGACCTCGCCGCGTTCATCGCCGCAAACGAAATCATCCACGTGCGTCTGAACGATCTGCCACGCCACCACCTCTGGGCGCAGTTTGTGCGTCATGTCGGTCTGACCGGACTCAACGTCGAGCGCGGTATGGTGTTCGACACGGCGATGCTGGCCGTGCAGTACGCGCTGAGCGGTGATGGCATCGTACTGGTCGATTCCATGCTGTTCGCCGAGCACCTGCGCCACGGCCTACTGGCACAGCCCTTTGACGTGTCGTTCGACGAGGGCTACGGCTACTACCTGCTGACGCATCCGGAGGCATTGGGCGATGCCGCCATTGCGATGTTCCGCTCCTGGCTCATCGAAAGACTAGGTCCTGTTGGCGCGCGCGAGCAGGACGCACGGCAGCCGTCACCTTAGGAATTGCGCCACCGGCAACGCAGCGCGCGCCCGGCCTCCCCTTGGCCGCCACCGATCCGGCACGGCTCAGGCAGAACACCGCGGTGATCGGACAGACATCGGGCGGTCGCCTCGCCGATGCCCGTGATCGAGCCGGTGACGAGCGCGACCTTGCCGGCGAGATCGATCAGCAGATCTTCACCATGACGTGACGCACGAAGGTGTAATCCTCGAGCGCGTACATGCTCAGGTCCTTACCGTAGCCGGATTGCTTCAGTCCGCCGTGCGGCGTCTCACTCACGATCATGAAGTGCGTATTGACCCAGCTGCAGCCATAGCGCAGGCGTGCCGCCGTGGCCATGGCGCGCGTGACGTCGCGGGACCACACCGACGAAGCCAGGCCGTAATCGGAGTCGTTGGCCCAGGTGACAGCGTCCTCGACGTCCTTGAACGGCGTCACGGTAACCACCGGCCCGAAAACCTCGCGCCGTACGATCTCGTCGCTCTGCTGGGCGCCGGCCAGCACCGTCGGCTGGTAGAAGAAGCCCTTGCCGGTGACAGGCCGCGCCTTGCCCGTGGCGGCCGTGATGTGGGAATGCGTCAGCGCGCGATCGACGAAGGCGGCAACCCGGCTGCGCTGCGTACCCGAGATCAGCGGGCCGAGATCGTTCTCACTGTCGGTGGTGCTGTCGTACTTGAGGCTGTTGGCGGCGCTGGCCAGATCGGCGACCAGCTTGTCGTAGATCTTCGAGCCGGCGTAGATGCGGCAGGCCGCGGTGCAATCCTGGCCGGCGTTGTAGAAACCGAAGGTGCGTATGCCTTCGACCACCGCGTCGATATCGGCATCATCGAATACCACCACCGGCGCCTTGCCGCCGAGCTCGAGGTGCGTACGCTTGATCGGCTTGGCCGCAGCCGCGACCACTTTTTCGCCGGTGCCGATGCTGCCGGTAATGGAGACCATTGCCACTTTCGGATGATGGATCAGCGCATCGCCCACCGTGCTGCCCTTGCCCGACACGATATTGAGCACGCCTTCCGGCAGGATTTCCGCCAGATGCTTGCCCAACAGCAGCGTGGTCATGGGCGTGAGCTCGGAAGGCTTCAGTACCATGGTGTTGCCGGCCGCGATGGCGGGTGCAATTTTCCACGCTCCCATCATCAGCGGATAGTTCCACGGCGCAATCGAGCCGATTACGCCCAGCGGATCCCGCCGGATCATCGAGGTGTGGCCGGCCAGATACTCGGCCGCCACCGGACCGTGCATGCAGCGCACCGCCCCGCCGAAGAAGCGGAAGCAGTCGGCGATGGCGGGAATCTCATCCCGCAGCATCAGGTGCTTGGGCTTGCCGGTATTCTGCGACTCGAGCTCGGCGAAGGCGTCCGCTTCCCGCTCGATCAGATCGGCGATCTTGAACATGTATCCGGCGCGCTCGACCGGCGTCGTCAGCGACCACTTCTCGAATGCTTTGGTGGCGGCGTTGACGGCGGCATCGACCTGGCCGGGCGTGGCGTCGGCAACGGTGGCGAGGGTCTGACTGGTGCGCGGATTGAGGACCGCTTCGGCCGGACCCTGCCCCGCCTCGAGCTTGTTACCGATCAATAATTCCGTGTGCATTACGCGTACCTCTTCTGCGTCTGCCCACCGGCAATGAGCTGTGCGGCAGCCTGATCGAGCGTCGCTCTGAGCCGCACGAGCATTTCCTGCACCTGTGCCTCGGTAATGATCATCGGTGGGCAGAGAGCGATGGTGTCGCCGATCGCCCGCACGATGAGGCCGTGCTGGTGACCGAGCGCAAATACCTTCGAACCGGCCTTGAGCTGCGGATCGAACGGGCGGCGCGCGTCCTTGTCTTCGACCAGCTCCACGCCGGCGATGAGCCCGCTGCCGCGCACCTCTCCAACCAACGGATGTGATGCCAGCTTGGCGAGCTCGCGCTGCATGAACGCACCGACGCGGGCCGCGTTGCCCATGAGGTCGCGCTCCTCGATGATCCTGAGGTTCTCGAGCGCGATCGCCATCGCCAGCGGATGACCTGAAGTCGTGAAGCCGTGGCCGAAGGTACCGATCCGGGCGGTATTGTCAGCGACCGCCGCATAAATGCTGTCCGAGAACAGCAGCGCCGCGAGCGGCACGTACGAGGATGTGAGCTGCTTGGAAACCACCATGATGTCGGGATTGAAGCCATAGTGCACGCAGCCGAAGGCGCTGCCGACCCGGCCGAAGCCGTTGATGACCTCGTCCGACACCAGCAGGATGTCGTACTTGCGGCACAGCGCCTCGATGCCGGGCCAATAGCCCGGCGGCGGCGGCATGACGCCACCGGCAGCCATGAGCGGCTCGCCAATGAAGGCCGCGATGGTCTCCGGTCCCTCTTCCAGGATTACGGCCTCTGCTTCCGCCAGCAGCCGCGCGGTGAACTGTGCCTCGCTCTCTCCGGACTTGCCCTCGCGGTAGATGTGCGGACAGGTCAGGTGTCGCACGGGAATCGCCGGCAGATCGAAATCGCGGTGGTTGTTGGGTAGCCCCGTGAGGCTGCCGGACGCCACCGTGATGCCGTGATAGCCCCGCTTGCGCGCCAGGAACTTTTTCTTCCGAGGCCGTCCGAGCGCGTTGTTGTAGTACCAGACCAGCTTGACGACGGTGTCGTTGGCTTCCGAGCCGGAGTTGGTGAAGAACACGCGCGTGAGCTGCGCCGGCGTCATCGCGACCAGCTTCTCACCCAGGCGGATGGCACCTTCGTGCGATTTATGACTGAAGATGTGGTAGTACGGCAGCTTCGCCATCTGCGCCGCGGCGGCCTGCGTCAAGCGCGGTTCGTTGAAGCCAACGGCCACCGACCACAGGCCGGCCATGGCCTCGATGTATTCGTTGCCGGCAGCGTCGTAGACGTAGATGCCCTGGCCGCGATCGATCACGATCGGGCCGGTCTGCTCGTGCAGGCGGGCATCCGTGTACGGATGCAGTTCCGTGGCGACGTCCGCGCGCGCCAACGGGTTGGAAAGATTCTTGTTCATAAGTGCCACGTCCGACGGCGCCCGGGACGCACATTGTAATGAGTATCGCCCGCGCGGGACCACCCCCAGCCCGCACCGCTACCGCGCTTGGGGCGCGGTACCTGGCGGCGGCTAGAGCAGCTCGAACACAAACTGGTACGAACTGGCCTTGGCGTCGCGCGCGTGCAGCTTGAGCGTGCCCTTGGCGCCGACGTACTTGCCGGTACCGCCAATGATCGTCAGCAGCGAGTCCTTGTCGTCCCAGAACGGACCTTCGACCATGATCTGTCCGTCCTTGAGCATGTTGGTCCAGCTGCATTCCCAGCTTTTACCCACCGATACGCGCACGCAGTAGCCCTGATCCGAGCCCACCCGGGTCTTGTTGGAGGCATCGAACAGCAGGTTCGACCAGGTCAGCAGGTCACCGACCGAGTCACCTTTGGCGCCCAGATCGAGCGTAGCATCGGTGTCAGCGTGCTCCACCACCTCGATACGCTCGGCTGCCAGCGCCGGCAACGCCAGCACGTTGCTCAGCAAGCCGAGCACAGCAATCAACCCCCGTGACTTGTGATTCATGCGTTCTCCTTTAGCGCTCCCCGATGGCGGCCGGCTACTTGCCTCCGAACCGATAGCTCCCCGAGATCCCCCAAGTGCGCGGCGGAGCGTAGACGCCGAGGCCAACACCGGAAAACTGTGAGGCGTCAAACGCGTACATGCGGTACGCGCGCTGGAACATATTGTGCACGAAGCCATCGAATTCCCAGTGCCCCCCGCCAAGCTTGTAAGCGATGCGCGCACCCGCGACCGCATAGGCCCTCTCCTGCTCGACCGGCGCGCACAGAACGGTAAAGCAAGAATGCCCCTGGTAAGTGACATCGCTGCCAACCGAGCCGATTCCGTTGGCAAGCGGGAAGTCATAATTAGCCGATGCATGACCCGAGAAATGCGGTGCCTGCGGCAGATCGTGGTCTACGACTGAGACTAAATCCGGCAGCAGGATGTCTTCGACGCGCGACGACTCGAACGATGTGCCCAGCTGCAAGGTCAAGCCGGTGATGGGGCGAGAATTCACCTCTATTTCCATGCCGTTGGCCACTGCGTGCAGATTGACTATCGTTTGAGTGGTACTGATCTGGGCAAAAGCCTGGTAGTTGTCGTAGTTGTAGTGATAGAGGCTGGCGTTGATAGCCGTGGTGTCATTCAGGGTCACCTTGGCACCGAGCTCGAAGTCGGTGAGGGTTTCCGGTCGGTACGGGATTCCGTTCAGGAACGCCGCTTGGCCCGGGGCAAACGGCGTCCCGGTCGAGAATGTAAAGCCGCCGCTCTTGCCGCCGCGGTTGTAGCTGACGTAGTACAGCAGATTGTCCTGGGGCTTGTAGTCGAGCTCCACTCGGGAGGTCACGCCGCTGTAGCCCTTGTCCGCATCGGCCGGTATGAGTGAGCTTCCGCCCGGGTAGACCTGACTGGGATTGAAAATGATCGTCACCGGGGGCTGGCCGTCGAGAGCGCTCGCCGGCGCGGCGGCATAATAGGATGCGTCACGCTCATCATGCCAATAGCGCAGGCCGGCGATCAATTTTAAGTCATCGGCGAATTTCCATTCATCCTGGGCAAATCCGGCATACGAAATCGTGTCTTCGGTCCAGCGCACAGAGGGCACGTAGCCAATGAAGTAAATCGGGAACCCGCCGATGTAGCTGCCGACGATGTGCATGTAGAACAGACCGGCGGTGACGTCGTGGTTCCCATAAGTGCGCGATGCGCGCAGCTCCTGAGATACCTGGGACACCTGGCTGTCTTCGTAGAAGTTCGAGTCCTGTTGGGGAGACGAATCGTCGTCCTCGAGATAGTTCTTGTTAAAGAACTGATAGTCGGTAATTGAGACCAGGTCAAAGTCACCGGCTTTGCTGTCGATTCGCAGGGTCGAATCCCAAGTTCGGCGGTCGGTCCCCAGCTGCCCGAGGGTTGGCGACGCGGTGGCTGCCGTTGTCCAGGGGTTGCCACCGCGGCTCGGGGTGATCGCGTCGCTGCGATAATTGTTGCCGTCGGTCCCGGGCTGGTTTCCCCAGAAGGGGCAGGCTTGGTTTGGTCCTTCGATCGCCCCCTGTAGCTGCGCATTCGGGCAGGCCGGCTGGAACTCATAAGCGCCCCCCGTGCGCTCGTGCGGGGCGCGCATGTAACGCAGTGTGAGTCCGACATTCGTACCGTCAAGGGGTTGCCAGGCGAGCATGCCGCGGAGCGCATAGTGGTTTGCGGCGCCAAAGTCTTCCTGTCCAGGGACGACATCGGTGATGTAGCCGTCGTCGTTGTCCTTGAGCCCCGCGAGCCGGAACTGCAGATTGTCGAGTAATGGTCCGGAGACTGCGCCCTCGAAGATACGCTCGTTGAAGCTGCCGTAGGTTGCGGTCGCGTAACCCTCGAATTCCTTGGTGGGTTTGTTGGAAATGAACTGAATCGCCCCACCGGTGGCATTACGGCCGAACAAGGTTCCCTGCGGACCGCGCAGCGTTTCGACGCGTGCCAAGTCGAAAATGGGGAAACTGGACGTGTTGATGGAGCTGGAGTAGCTGTCATCCTGGTAGACGGCCACCGGCGGCTCCTGCTGGTCGCCATAATCGTTCTGCGAGACGCCGCGTATATTCCATACGACGGCGGCTGAGGAAAAGGCGTTGAGTTTCAGGCTTGGAACGGAGCGTACGAGGTCGGTGGCGCTAGTCATGTCCATTTGCTGCAGCTCGTCGGCGCTCAGGGCGGTAATGGAGATGCCCACGTCCTGTAGCCTCTCTTCCTTGCGCTGTGCCGTGACGATGATGTCGTTCAGCTGAGCAAGCGTGCCAGGCGGTTGCAGATCCTGCGTCCCGGACTGTTGCGTCCCCGAGTCGCCGGAATCGGCGGCTGCGGCCCGCGGCGCATACGGAATAGCCAGAATGGCCAGCGGCATCAGGGCCGCCACGATCCAGCGCGCGCGCTGGCGGGAAACGCTGCAGTCACCGTGCTGCCTGGAACCGGAATGCTGCGCATAGTGCACGTCGAACTCTCCCTGACGCATTATCCGTCGCCCCCCCGCCGTGAATTCGCGTTGTCACTCGTTCTAACCACGCGCCGCACGCCTGACCGCACCCGGGAGCGCTCATCGGCGTTTGCGTGGTAGTGAACTAAGTTGCATACGGATATCACGTACAGCGAAGCTGGGTCAACCCTGACCCGTGTGGTAATGGCGAGACAACGAAGGTTCGCGGCGTGCGGCCGTGCTGCCAGCCGCAAGTGCGCACCAGCCTGGCGCGGCCGCGATCCGCGCTGCACCGAGCTGCGTCATGTAAGCTGCATGCCCCACTGGCGGCGTGCGCCAGATGACATTCAGGAATCCGGGAGCAATGACGGCAAAGATCATCGATGGCAAAGCGGTAGCGGCGAGCGTGCGGCGCGAGATTGCGCAGCAGGTGGCGGCGCTGGTCAAATCCGACGGCATCCAGCCGGGATTGGCGGTGGTATTGGTGGGTAACGATCCGGCCAGCGAAGTCTACGTGGGCAGCAAGGCCCGCGGCACGGTCGAGGTGGGCATGCGTTCCTTCGAGCATCGCCTCGGCGATAACACCACACAGGCGGAGCTGCTGGCGCTGATCGCGCGCCTGAATGCCGACAACGACGTCGATGGCATCCTGGTACAGCTGCCGCTGCCGAAGCATATCGACAGCACCCTGGTGCTCGAGGCGGTCGACCCGGCCAAGGACGTCGATGGCTTTCATCCCATCAACGTCGGACGCGTCGCCACCGGCGCCGGGGGCATCGTGCCCTGCACGCCGCTCGGATCGCTGATCCTCATCAAATCGCTCAATACGCCGCTTGTGGGGCTCGAGGCGCTGATCGTCGGCCGCTCGAATATCGTCGGCAAGCCCATGGTGCAGCTGCTGCTCGGCGAGCAATGCACGGTCACCATTGCGCACTCGAGAACGAAGGACCTTCCCGGCCGCTGCCGGCAGGCCGATATCCTGGTGGCGGCGGTCGGTCGGCCGCAGATGGTGCGCGGGGACTGGATCAAGCCCGGCGCCATCGTCATCGACGTCGGCATCAATCGCCTGCCGCCGGACGCCTCGGGCAAGTCCCGGCTGGTTGGCGACGTCGCCTTCGAGGAGGCGCGCGCCGTCGCGGGCGCGATCACGCCCGTGCCGGGCGGCGTCGGCCCGATGACGATTGCCTGCCTGCTGCGTAACACGCTGCAGGCCGCACGCGAGCGCCGGCTAGCGAAGGAACGCTGACGCTCAGCCCGACGCGCTGCGCTTCTTCTTCTCGGGATCGTCAAACGGCAGCGTGTGGGCCGTGGCGGCGCCCTTGACGCGCTTGCCACGCACTTCCAGGCGCTTTCCCTGAGCCGCCGCCGACGGCTCGAGGCGCGCGATCGCCATCGACTGCTTCGTCAGCGTCGAATACATGCCGCAGGTGATGATGCCGACTTTCTTGCCGTCGGCATAGACCTCGTCGCCCATGTCGGTGGCCAGGTCGCCGTCGACCAGCAGTCCGAAAATGCGGAAGCGCTCCTTGCCGCGGAGCCGGTAGTGTTGCTCGGCGCCGCGGAAATCGGTCTTGTTGGGGCTGACGGTGAAATCCAGTCCCAGCTCCCAGAGCGAGTCGCCCGCAGGGTCTTTCTCGAACGGGTACATCTGCGACATGTCGTACGGGTAGAACAGCAGGTAGCTCTCCACGCGCAGCATGTCGAGCGTGGCGAAGCAGGTGGCCGTGATGCCGAAACTCTTGCCTTCGGTGAGCACCGTGTCCCAGATGTGCGGCGCGTCCTCAGCCTTGCAGAACAGCTCGTAGCCGCGCTCGCCGCTATAGCCGGTGCGCGAGATCATGATCGAGCGGCCGAACAGCTGCGCCGGCATGTGGTGGAAGTACTTGAGTGCTCGCACGCCCGGCACGAACTTCTCGAGGAAGTTCACCGCCGCGGGGCCCTGCAGCGACAGGTCGTGCAGATCGTCATCGACGATCATGGCGGCATTGCGGCCGACCACTGCCTGGGTCAGCGTTTCGTGGCCGGCGCCGCTGCCGTGTACCACCATCCACGCGTTGGGCGTCAGGCGATAGAGGATGCAGTCCTCGGTAAACAGGCCCGCCTCGTTGAGCATGCACGCGTAGGCGGACTTGCCCGGGTAGATCTTGCTGACATCGCGCGTGGTGGCGTAATGCAGGATAGCCGAGGAATGCGGCCCGACCAGATACATCTTCTTGAGGCCGGAGACGTCCATGAGCCCGGCCTTGGTGCGGATCGCCACATGATCGAGCGCCATATCGTGCGCGTAGGTCCACGCGGTTCCCATGCCATTCCAGTCCTCGAGCTTCGAGCCGAGCGCGCGATGGCGGTCTGCGAGAACTGAATAACGCCAACTCAATGCCATGTGATCTCTCCTGTCTGTCCCTTGTGTGGTGCCGCGGCGGATGGTTCTGCGGTTCATTCGGGCGCCGTTCCCGGCGTCGTCGGTGAGCCGTCATCGAATTGCGATAGCCACTGCACCGCGATCGGCCGGTGGCGCGTCAGCCCTTTGTAGTCGGCCAGCGCCGGATGCAAGTCCCGCAGTACGCGATGCACGCGGCGCGCCCACTTCGGCACCGTCACCAGATCTGCGAGGCTCAGCATGTAGGTGCGAACCATGAACACGACGCCGTTCGAGCGCGGCAGGCGCCACAGGCCCTGCAGCTCGGTCCGCAGGTGCAGTCGCCTGGCGACGTTGTCGAGCGTGACGGTGGCGCGATCCGGACCCCAGTGCGGGTAGTTGTGCGGTGAGGTGTCGAGGTTCGGGTTGACCGTCATGGTCCAGTTGGTGCGACGCACCGGCTCGTTGAGCCGCAGATTGAGCAGGAAGGTCAGCGCACGGTCGAACACGCCCATCTCGTGGCCGAGCGGCACCGGGCCGTGCCATTCCTTGAAGCTCATGCCCAAGTCGAAATCCATCGACCAGTCGGCCGGTCCCGTGACCATGCCGCCCTCGCACCAGAGGTCATTGTCGCGCTGGTCCATGACCACCCAGTCGCCCTGGAGCTGGCGCGTGATGTATTCGAGCGGCGGCTGCGGCAGTGTCGACGGGTCTCCAAAAGTGAATCTCTGGTCGAGCCCGAGGGGCTTATTGATCCAGTGCCATTGCCGGCCGTGGCGCTCGAGCGTGAACCAGTGCGGATAGGACCGCGCCAGCGATGTCATTCCCAGCTCGAGCGTGTCCCACTGCGCCGCCATCATGTGCGGCAGCGCCTGGTAGCGCGAGGGGTCCTGCTCCAGCACGATGGCGCGCTCGTGGCACTCCTCGACATAGTGCTCGTCGCAGTCGATCGGAAACTCGAGCACCGAACCTGCAGCTCCCGCCGCGTGCGGCTCGATGTTGACCGAATACATGTAGCGGTCTTCCGGAAACGGCAATGGAAAGCGGCGGATCGCCGCCGGGCTGTTCGCGAACGTGTAGTCGCCGCGATAGACGTGTCTCATTCTGTCCAGTGCAACGTTCATGGCGGTGACTCCTATAGATTGAGTACCAGCTTGCGGCAGCGCGCGCGCGAGACGCAGGGCATGATCACCTTGCCGGAGGCTTTCTCTGCGTCCGAGAGAAAGTGGTCGTTGTGCACCAGCTCGCCGTCGCAGCTGACCACGTCGGTGCGGCAGAAGCCGCAGACGCCGCCGCGGCACAGGTAGGGCGCATCGACACCGGCGGCTTCGATGGCCTCCAGCAGACTGCGGTCCGGCGGCACCTGCACGTTGATGCCGGAGTTCTCGAGGTAGGCATCGAAAGCCTCGCCGGTCGGCGGCGCCGAGAATTTCTCATAGTGCACGTGGCTGTCGGGCCAGCCGAGCGCCCGCGCCGTATCGAGCACGCGCGTGATCATGCCCGCCGGGCCGCAGACGTACACGTGGGTGCCGAGCGGCTGGCGGGACAACAGCCCTTCGATGTCGATGAAGTTCCTGTCGATGTCGTGGTAGAGCTTCAGGCGCTGCGGCTCCGCGGCCGCAAGCAGCTCGCAGTAAGCACCGTGCTGTAGCGAGCGCGTGGCGTAGTGCAGCTCATAGGGCACGTCGGTGAGCCGCAGGTCGTGCAGCTGCGCCATGAAAGGTGTGATGCCGATGCCACCGGCCAGCAGCAGGTGCTTGCGCGCCAGCTTGGCCAGTGAAAAGAGATTGACCGGATGCGCGATCTCGAGCTCGGTGCCGACTTGCACCTGCTCGTGCATGAAGGCCGAGCCGCCGCGCGATGGGTCGACGCGGAGCACGCTGATCTGGTAGTTGTCGAGCTCGTTCGGCGAGCTCATCAGAGAATAAGGATTGCGGTAGACACGATCCGCGCCGCGCATGACCACGATGATATGCGAACCCCCGGAGAACGCCGGCAATTCGCCCGCGATGGGCTCGAAGGTGAAATGCCTGATCTGCGGCGTCACCTGCTCGAGGGCGACCACGCGTACGGGGATGGTATCGGCGTGACTCGAACTCATAGGAACATTTCCTTGACCTCGGGCCGCTCGCCCGGAGCCTCGGCGTCGACCATGACACCCATGTAGGCGGCGAGTCGGCGCGAATAGTGATCGCGCACCACCAGCCAGCGACGGCAGCCGGTGCATTCGACGATGTTGGTGCGGACGTTCTCGATGGTGTCGCGGCAGTGGATGCAGTGCACGCGGCGCGCAAGCGTGCCGCACTCCTCCGCGCGCACTTCGTCCTGCACCAGATTGAATTGGTAGGCGACGCGCATGACGAGGCCCATGAAGCTTTCGGGTCCGGCGACGTACAGGCGCGTGCCCATGAGTGCCTGCTCCAGCGCCGCAGTCAGATCCTGCAGCAGCGCGTCGATGGACGTAAACGAGCGCATTTCGGCAATCCGGCTGGCGCGGAACGCGGCGGCATCGGCGGTGGCCGCTGCCGCATCGGCGAGGTACCAGCCGCGCGTGCGTACCAGTGCGTCCGGCGCCGAGCGGCTGAAGTCATTGAGCAAGCGGGTCAGGGGCCCGGCCCCGACGCCGTGGCCCACCATGACGTGGTAGCGGCCGCTGAGATCCGGCTGCAGCGGCGCGTAGACCGGCTTGCTGCGGATGCCTGTGATCAGCATGGCGTTTCCTCCAGGAGTCTCAGTAACGGGCCAACGCGTGCGTGACCACGAGCACCACCACGGCCAGCACCAGCGTCACATAGGGCCAGATGCCGGCGCGCCGGATCATCTTCTGACCGTCGCCGATCTCGAGATCCTCGACCATCGAAGGCGGGAACTGGCCCTTGTCCTGCAGATAATGCCGGTAGACGAACACCGGCACGATCAGTGCCGCGAAGATCAGGCCGCTGCGCAATGCACCGACGCCGGTAACGTCCGCGCCCATCCCCATGAACGCCAGGTTCAGGAATCCGAGGATGGCGCCGGCAGCAATGATCCAGGTTGGCGCACGCCAGGGCCGCGCCTGGTTCGGCCGGTCCATGCGGTGGATCCAGCCGGCGTTGAGATTCAGGAAACTGAAGATGAGATAGCCGACGTTGGCCGCCGCCAGCACGAACACGTAGTCGGACATCAGCAGCAGCAACAGGTTGAACGCCAGATTGGTCCACATCGCATTGGTGGGCGCGCCGTGGCTGTTGAGCTTGGCAAGATACTTCGGCAGCCAGCCATCGACCGAGGCCTGGTAGAGCGTGCGCGAGGAGCCCGCCATCGAGGTCATCAGCGACAGCACCAGCGCCAGGATCAGCATGACGATCACGAAGGCTCCGACCACGCTGCCGCCGTGCACCATGCGCGCCATGACCTGCGCGACACCCATGTTGTTGGAGATCTCGGGTGCCAGCATGCCGCTGTAGACCGCAGAGTCCACGACCACGCCCCGGGCATCGAGCACCGGCGCCTTGACGAGTTCGCCGAGACCGAGGTAACCCTGGAACGCAAATGGCACCAGGGTATAGACCACCAGGCACAGGAGCCCGGAGTAGAAGATGGCCTTGAATGTATCGGTGCGCGGATCCTTGAATTCGCCGGTGTAGCAGACCGCGGTCTCGAAGCCATAGGTCGACCAGGCCGCCAGGAACATACCGCCTGCGATGACGGTCCAACCGGCAAGATTCCAGCTGCCCTGGCTGACGATGCCGGCAGCGTCGTGTGCCAGCGGCAGCAGTGGGAAGAAATGCGCCTTGACCAGATCCCCGGTCAGGATCGGAATGACGCCGATCAGGATCAACGGGATCATGGCCGAGATGCCGATGATCTTGGTGGTGTTGGCCGAGCGCAGGATCCCTCCGTCCTGGATCAGCTTGACGGCAATCAGGATCACGGCGCCGAGGATGAACACGGCGTTGATGCGCAAGCTCAGGCCCGCCTTGACGGCACCGAGATCCAGCAAGGTGAGCGACCAGGTGTTGATGGCCGCGTCCGGCGCAAACAGGCCGTTGAGGATATAGCCTGCCGCCAGTCCGGAGCCGATGGCCTGCACCGGAGACCACGCGAACCAGTTGCACCAGACCGAAATCGGCGCGATGAGCTTGCCGTAGCGCACCCAGGCGATGGCACCGTAGACCGAGGTGCCACCGGATTTGTTGGGAAACAGCCCCGCGATCTCGGCGTAAGTGAATGACTGGATGAAGCCCATGATGATGGAGGCAGTCCAGACGATCCAGGACAGGTTGCCGACGATGGCCGCCACGGCGCCGATCGAGAACAGCACCAGCGGCGGCACGCCGCTCGCGACCCAGAAGGCACCGGTCCAGTCGATGCCGCGCTCGAGCGCGCCGCCCGAGGTCGCGGCGCTGCCAGTGCCAGCGGGCGCGGTGGCGCTGTCGGCGGTACTGCTCATGAATACTGCTCCTGCAGCGCGTCCGCCATCTCGAAGATGTCGGCGACCACGCCGTAGCGTGCCACACTGAAGATCGAGGCCGCCGCGTCCGAGTTGACGGCGATGACGGTGCTCACGTGCTTCATGCCCGCGAGGTGCTGGATGGCGCCCGAGATGCCCATGGCGATGTAGAGCTTGCAGGCGCTGGCGGTCTTGCCGGACTGCCCGACCTGGCGGCTCTTTGGCAGCCAGCCCGCATCGGCGATGGGTCGCGAGCAGCCGAGCGTGGCGCCGAGCTTGTCCGCCAGCTCGCGGAACTTCTGCACATTGGCTTCTTCGCCGATACCGCGGCCGATGGACAGGATGAACTCCGCACCGGTCATATCGACATCGTCGCCGGCCGACGGCTCGATGAACTCGAGACTGCGCACGCGCGATTTGACTGCAGGTGCCGGCAGGCTGGATACGGCCGGCGCGCCGCTGCCCTCGGGCGGCTTGAACACACTGCCGCGGATTGCGAGCAGCACCACCGGCTTGCCCGGAAAATCGACTTCGATGTTGACCTTCTGACCATAGCCGCCGCGCGTCGCGACCAGGCTGTCGCCCTGGTACTCCGCGGCGAACACGTCGCTGGCAAAGCCGTAGCCGCTCCTGGCCGCCACGGCGGCGGCATAACCGAAGGCATCGATGCTATGCGGCACCAGCACGACCGCTGGCCTGCGCGCCTCGATCAGCGCGCCCATCGCGGCTTCGATGGTCTCGGGATCGAACTCGGCAGCCGCCACCTGCAGGGTGACGATCTCATCGACCCCGGCCACGCTCACGGCCGGGATCAGCGCGGCGGGATTGGCCGCGATCAGCGCCACCGTGACCGTGTCGCCGCTGCGGCGCAGGGCCTGCGCTGCGGTGACCAGTTCCAGTGTGATCGGCCGCAGTTCGCCGCGGCGCTGCTCGGCGATGACAAGGATGCCACTCATGCCGCACCTCCGGCTGCCTCGCGGATGATCTCGATCACGCGCCTGGCCTGCTCTTCGATGCTGCCCTCGATCATTTGCGCGCGCCCCTTCGCCGGCACGTACATGCGCCGCAGGTGCGACAGCGAACCTGCTTCGCCCACCGCTTCCGCGGGCACTGCGAGATCCGCCAGCCCGAGAACCTCGATCGGCTTGGCGGCTGCCTGTTTGATGGCGCGCAGCGAGGCGTAGCGCGGCGCGTTGATGCCAAGCTGGATGGTCAGCACCGCCGGCAGGTCGGTCTCCATCTGGTGCAGCAGGCCACCTTCGAGCTCGCGGCGAAACTTCGCGGTACGCGCACCCGGCGTGTAGTAGAGCTGCGTCAATACCGCCGCATGCGGCCAATCGAGCAGCGCGGCGGTCGCAATACCGGTGGCAGCGAATGCATGATCGGAGGACTGCGCGCCCGCTAACAGCAACTCGGGCTGCTCGCGGCGGACGACCGCGGCGAGCACGCGTGCAATCGCAATCGGGTCCGATCCCTCGAGCGCATCATCCCAGACGCGAATGGCACGGTCGGCGCCCTTGGCCAGGCACTTGCGCAGGGTCTCGTCGGCTTCCGCGGGCGCTACCGACACCGCGATCACTTCGACCGGCGTGCCGTCTGCGCCCTCCTTGATCTTCACCGCCTCTTCGAGCGAAAAATCGTCCCACTCGTTGAGGTCGCGCAGCAGGAATTCCGCCTCGACGTCCTTGCCATCGCCACGGATCTCGAAGTCCTCATCGAGTGCCGCCACCTGTTTGACTGCCACCAGGATCTTCATTGCTGTGGGTATCTCTTGTCTCTCGTTTCTATGCTGTTCAGGCCGCCACGGGCGCGACCGGTGTGGCCTGCGGCTGGGCCAGCGCCTCACGCACCAACTCGATCAGTTCGCGCACGACGAACCTGCCCTCGAGGCCGCTGGTCTTGAGCGCATCCTCGAACATGGTCAGATCCTTGGGACAGCAGACCACGAACACCTGCAGCCCGTCGATGCGAGCGGCCTCGCGCATGCGGTTCTGCGCCGGCTTCTCGGCGCCGACCGGGTCGGGAATCCAGATGCGGCCGCCGCCAGCGCCGCAACAAAAGGAGTTCGCGCGGCAGCGGCCCATCTCGACCAGCTCGCAGCCGAGGAGTTTTAGGATCTCGCGCGGCGCGTCGTAGCCCTTGTTGAAGCGCCCGAGATGACACGGATCGTGAAAGGTCACCCGCAGACCGAGCTGCTTCCCCGCCGGCACGCGTCCCTCCTGCATGAGCCGCAGCAGCAGGCTGGTGTAGTGCTCGATCTGGTAGCTGCCGCCGAAATCCGGGTATTCGTTGCGGATGGTGTTATAGGAATGCGGGTCGGTGGTGACGATGCGCTGGAAGCTCGCGGACGCCATCGTGTTGATGTTGCCCTCGGCCAGCACTTCGTACAGGCCCTCCTCGCCGACGCGGCGCACGTCGTTGCCGGCATTGGATTCGCCGTCGTAGAGGATGCCAAAGTCGACTTTTGCCTCGTGCAGCAGGCTGGCGAAAGCTTGCGTCACCTTCTGGTTACGCGGATCGAACGAGGCATAGTCGCCGACGAACCAGAGCACGTCGACCGGCTCCTTGCGCGCGTCCTTGACCGGAAACGTCAGCGCACGGGTCCATGCCGCGCGCTTGCGCTTGGACTCGCCGAACGAGTTGCCGGTCTTGTGGATGGTCTGCAGCGTCTTGCGCAGCAACGGATCCATCTCGCCGTCCTCGACCAGCTTGCGACGCATCTGCACAATCATGGGCACGTGCTCGATGGCAACCGGGCAGACCTCGACGCAGGCCATGCAGGTGCGGCAGGACCAGAGCGTCTCCTGGCTCACCTGTCCTGGCGCTTTGCCGTGGACGTCGAGCTCTGCCTCGGCCGGTAGCTGCGCCGAGTTCAGCGTCCGGTTGGCAAATTCGCGCAGCGACAGGATCACATCGCGTGGCGACAGGGGCGCTCCGACCGCGCGCGCCGGGCAGGCCTCGTGGCAGCGGCCGCACTTGGTGCAGGCATCCAGATTCAGCAGCTGCTTCCAGTTGAAGTCGGTTATGTACTGCACCCCGGGATGCGGCGCATCGGCCTGCTCGCGCGGCAGGCGCTGCGCCGCCTTGGCATCGCGGAACATCACCGAGCCCATGGCGGTGAAGATGTGCTTGACCTTGGTGAAGGGGATGAGCGCAATGAACAGCAGCGCCAGCATGCCGTGGAACCACCAGAGGTCGCGCCGCAGGACGCCCGCGAACGTCTCGGAAAGACCGGTCGCGCGCATACCCGCAGCCAGCGCTGCACCGACCGGCGACCACCAGCGCGTGTTCCACACATCCGGCTGGCTCTGCAGCCACACCAGCCGCAGCGCCTCGAGCACGTAACCGGTAATGGCGATGATCAGCAGGGTCCAGAGAAACGCCCAGTCTTCGCGCCGGTAGCCGCTGCGATCGTAGTCGGGATCGGTGGGCGCACGGTCCGGCCGTGCGTAGTCGAGCTTGGGCGGCTTGAGCCAGCCGCGACGATACATCATGTAGAGCAGGCCGCCGGCCAGCATGACGCCGGCGATGTCGAGTACCAGTGAGAACCAGAGATAGAACGCACCGTGCCAGAAATGCACGCCGAACAGGGGACCGACGATGTCGTAGTCGAGCGTGATGGTGGCAGTTCCTAAGAACAGCAGCACGAAGCCATAGAAGATCAGCCGGTGCGCCTCGCCGGCGTTGTGGTCGCGCCGCCTGATCATGCGGTGATTGAGCACGATGGCAAGCATCGACTCGAGCCGCGGCAGCAGATTGAGCGGAATGCCGGCCGGCGCTCCGCGCCGGTACTTGCGTACCTGCGTGTAGACGCCATAGCAGAACACCGCTATGGCCGAGTAACCGATGGCGTAGAACAGGCGCACTGTTCCAGGCGCGAAGTCCTGGAACAGTACGCGTGTGACGTCGTCGCTACCGGCCATGCCCGCCCTCAGCCCTGATACTCGAGGTCCGGGTTGCCGTTCGGCAGGTGCGACACACCCCAGACGGCCACCTCGCGCTTGTAGGCCTTGGGCTGCTGCGCGTTGACCTCCTCGATCTCACGCGCCAGCCGATGACCCGTAAAGGTGGCGTCAGCGATGAGCCGCGGCGCCTCGGCGTCGCCGATGACGTAGACGGCCTTGACGCCGTTCTCCGCCCACTTCGACTGCTGCGCCTTCAGCTCCCGGTACAGGCTGTCGTTGGAATGACGGCCGGTGACCAGGATCAGCGAATCGAACTCGATCCAGCGATGGGTCTTGTTCTCGTCGCGCGGCAGCTTGCCGGCACCGCGGAAGGTGCGCTTGGAACCGTCACCATAGATGTCGTAGATCTCGAGCCGGCCGGCCTCGATCTTCGACGCAAAGACGTTGTGCAGCTCCTTGATGTGTAGCTCGTGCAGGCGCCGCATCATGTTCGGATACTCGAGCGTGAAGTGCATGTAGTTGGCCAGGTGCACGCCGGTCACGATCGTGACCTCGTGCCCCGCCACCGCCAGCTTTTCCGCCAGGCTCGGCCCCATGAAGTAGGTATCGGCATTGAGGATGACCACGCGCTTGCCGAGCTTCTTCTTGCCCTCGAGCACCTGTTCGGGTGTCAGCTGATCGGGAAGGCGGGAGTCGGCACCCGGAATCGGGTCATGCGACAGGCAGTTGGTGCCGTCGGTGTTCCAGCTCGAGCCGGTGGCGATGACGATCTTTTCGGCGCCGTACTCGAGCGCCTGCGCCGCGGTCATCGGCTTCTGCCCCAGCATCAGCTGGTTCTGCTTATTTCTCTTGACCAGCTTTCCGATCTGCAGCTCCCTGTAGTCGCGGTGATAGCCCCATTCGCCAAGTCCGGGCAAGCTGGCCACCTGGTTGACGTGGCCGCCGATCTTGGCGGCGCTGTCGTACAGGTGAACCGTATAGCCACGTTCCATGAGCACGCGCGCGCACTCGGCACCGGACGGGCCGGCGCCGACGATCAGCACGGAGTCGTTGGAGCCCTGCTTCGGGAAGCGCTCCGGATGCCAGCCGCGCCGGTATTCCTCGCCGGCGGTCGCATTCTGCGTGCAGATCATCGGCGGTCCACCGATCTCCCAGCGCGAGATGCAGACGTTGCAGCCGATGCAGACGCGGATGTCGTCGTAGCGGCCTTCTTCGATCTTCTTCGGCAGCCACGGATCGGAGATCGACGGCCGCGCGGCACCGATGATGTCGGCAATGCCCTTGGTGACGATCTCGGTCATCTTCTCCGGATCGGTGAAGCGGCCGACGCCGAGCACCGGCTTGGTGACCACGGCCTTGATGAGCTTCGTCCAGGGCACCTGGTGGCCCTGCTGGTAGAAGCGCGACGGGCCGGCATCCTCGCCCCACTCGGCGATGTCGCCGACGTCGATGTCCCACAGGTCGACCAGCGGATCGGCGAGTTTCGCGAACTCGACGCCGTCACGCTCGGCCTCGACCCCGGCCTCGCCGTAGAGCGTGTCGACCGCAAAGCGGGTCGCGATGGCGCAATCCTTGCCGACCGCCTTGCGCACTTGCTCGAGCGTCTCGAGCCAGAAGCGTGCGCGGTTCTCGAGCGAGCCGCCGTACTTGTCGCGGCGCTTGTTGTAGTACTTCGACAGGAACTGCAGCGGCAGGTAGGAGTGCGCGCCATAGACATAGACGATGTCGAAGCCGGCATCGCGCGAGCGTAGCGCCGCATCGACGTAATACTGCTGCACCTGCGCAATGTCGTCGAAATCCATTTCCTTGCAGTAGGTCAGCGTCTCGAACTCGGATGCATACTGGCTTGGCCCGCGCGGCGTGGCGCGCGACTCCATGTTGGGGGCGTGCGAGGAGCCATACCAGAGCTCGACGCCGGCCAGCGAATTGAACGAATGGATGTGATCGGTCATGGCGCGCAGGTTGCGCACGTCGCCCGCATCCCAGATGCGCGCGGACAAGCGGTGGGTGTCATCCGATTCCGGATGGATGGAACAGTACTCGGTATTGATGCCGGCCCAGCCGCCCTCGGCCTTGAGTGAGCGATGCGCTGCCTGGAAGCCCGGCCGGTCCGAGCCGGCACCGATGCAGTGCGGCACCTGGTAGAACCGGTTTCGCAGGGTCTTGGGCCCGATCTTGATCGGCTGAAACAGGATGTCGTGTTTGGGATCGCGCGCCATGATTCATACCCTCCGTTATTTCTGATTACATTCCCGCGCCGCGGCCCGGGATCCACGAGGTGCCCGCCAATGGTACCCCCGCCATGGCCGCCGCTTCGATCGTCAGGGCCGCCAGATCCTCGCGCTCGAGGTGATGCACGTCCTGCTTGCCGCAGGCGCGCGCGATCATCGTCAGTTCCATGGTCAGGGTTTGCAGATAGTTGCGCACGCGTTTGGCGCCCACCGCCGGCTCGAGCCGTTGCTCCAGCACCGGATCCTGGGTGGTGACGCCGACCGGGCAGCGGCCGGTCTGACAATGATGACAGTATCCCGGCGCGGTGCCGAGCTTGTGGTAGTCCGCGGTGGCCGGGAGGTGCTGGCCCCGCTGAACATAAGTGTCGGCGTTGCAGCCGAGCGCGACCAGCACGCCCTGGCCAATCGAGACCGCGTCGGCACCGAGTGCCAGCGCCTTGGCAACGTCGGCACCGGTGCGGATGCCGCCGGAGACGATGAGCTGCACTTCCTGCTTCATGTTGAGGTCCTCGAGCGCATCGACGGCCTGCCGTACCGCAGCCAGCGTCGGTATGCCGACGTGCTCGATGAACGCCCACTGGGTGGCAGCCGTGCCGCCCTGCATGCCGTCGACCACGATGACGTCGGCGCCCGCGTGCACCGCCAGCTTGACGTCGTGGAACACGCGCGTGGCGCCGACCTTCACGTAGATGGGTGTCTGCCAGTCGGTGATCTCACGCAGCTCCTTGATCTTGATCGCCAGATCGTCGGGGCCGGTCCAGTCGGGATGGCGGCAGGCCGAGCGCTGATCGATACCCTCGGGCAAGGTGCGCATCGCGGCCACGCGCGGACTCACCTTCTGACCGAGCAGCATGCCGCCGCCGCCCGGCTTGGCGCCCTGGCCGATGACGACCTCGATGGCATCGGCCCTGCGCACATCGTCGGGATCGAAGCCATAGCGCGACGGCAGACACTGGTAGACCAGCGTCTTCGACGACTGCCGCTCCTCCGAGGTCATGCCGCCGTCGCCCGTGGTCGTGGAGGTGTTCATCTCGGTCGCCGCGCGGCCGAGCGCCTCTTTGACGTTGGCCGAGAGTGCCCCGAAGCTCATGCCCGCGATGGTCACCGGCGTGCCGAGCTTGAGCGGCTTCTTCGCAAAGCGAGAACCCAGCACCGTCGTCGACGAGCACTTCTCCCGATAGCCCTCGAGCGGATAACGCGACAACGACGCGCCCAGGAACACCAGGTCGTCGAAATGCGGCAGGCGGCGCTTGGCACCGAGACCGCGGATCTCGTACAGACCCGTGGCGGCTGCGCGCTGAATGTAATGAATGATGTTCCGGTCGAAGCCGGCGCTCTCCTCGCGCTGCAGGTTCGGTTCCGGCGAGGCGGTCGTGGGGACGGCGTCCGCGGGCAGTGTGGCCATGGCAGTCTCCTCAGTAACTCTGACCGGCGTCGGCGTTCCAGTGATAGAGCGTGCGCGCCGAAGCCACGCGCTTGAAATCACTGCTCGGGTGCGAGATGCCGGCGGCCGCCAGCAGTTCGCGCACGGCGGCGTGATCACGCTCGGCCATGGGCTCGATGCGAGCGTCGGCGCCGAGCGAGCGGATCTTGCCGCGCACGTACAGCACCGCCTCGTAGAGCGAGTCGCCCAGTCCGTCGCCGGCGTCGCCGCAGATGACCATGCGGCCGGCTTGCGCCATGAAGGCCGAGAAACTCCCGACTTCGCCGCCGACCACGATGTCGGCGCCCTTGAGCGATATGCCGCAGCGCAAGCCCGCATCGCCGCGAATGACCAGCAGACCGCCGTGCGCCGAGGCACCGGCGCCGCCGCTGGCGAAGCCCGTCACCTCGACACGACCGGACATCATGTTCTCCGCGGCTCCCGGGCCGGCGTTGCCGTGCACGGTGACGGTGGCGGCCTTGTTCATGCCAGCGGCGTAGTAGCCGGCATGGCCGCCAATGTCGACCCGCACCGGTGCGTTGAGCCCAACCGCCAGGCTGTGAGCCCCGTCGGGATTCTTGACCAGCACCTCCTGCACGCCGGACAGCTCGCCGTGCAGGAACTGATTGAGTTCGCGCACGCTCTGTCGCGCCAGATCGAATTCGACGCGCTGCGAGGCCTGCGTCATCACACGGACCATGAATAGACCTCGGCCGGCTTGGGTTCGAACACCGTGGCGTGCTTGACTCCCGGCAGCCGCGCCAGCGAGCGGAACTCGGAGGCAATGGCGACGTAGGCGTCGGTCTCGGCGACCACTGCCGGCTTGCAGGCGAACGGATCGCGCACCAGCGCCAGCTTGTCCCGCGTGCCCATCAGGAAGGTGAAGAAGCCATCGAAGTCGCTGAAGGCATGCTCGACCGCCTGCTCGAGCGACTCGCCCGAACTCAGGCGCCAGTGCAGGTAGCGGCAGGCGCCTTCGGTGTCGCAGTCGCTCTCGAACTGCTCGCCGAGTTTTTCCAGCTTGCGCCGCAGGCTGCCGGGATTGGCAAGCGAACCGTTGTGCACCAGGCACCAGTCCTCGCCTGCGGTGTAGGGATGCGCATTCTCGAGGGTGACTGCCGATTCGGTGGCCATGCGGGTGTGGCCTACCAGGTGCGTACCGGTGAAATTGTGGAAGCCGTAGCGCTCGGCCACCTCGGCCGGCAGCCCGATGTCCTTGTAGAGATCGATGCTGCGACCCGCGCTGAGCACGTGCACGCTCTTGTAGTGGGCGCGCAGCCAGGCCCGCACGGCGTCGAGGTCGGCGCCGGTGGTGACGATGCAGTGCTTGGCATTGGGCTCGAAGCGCGCGGCGTCGAGCGCCCCGATCCACGCGGACTCCAGTGCGCGCCAATCGAATGCGGGCTGGTCACAGTGCAGGCTCAGCTTGCGCTTGTCCGGGGGCAGGGAATCGGCAAATACGGCCATGCCGGAAGAATCCGGTCCGCGTTCGGTCATGCCGACCAGCATCGGCACCATGAGTTCACCAAGCCGCGGCCGTAGCATGCGGTCCTTGAGCAGCAATCCGACGATTCCGCACATGTGAGCCTCCTAGAACATTTCCAGATAGCGCTGCGATTCCCACTCCGAAACGTGACGCGAATATTCGATCCATTCCATGCGCTTGAGGCGGATGAACTCGGCCGCCAGCTCGGTGCCTATCCCCGCCTGCACCACCTTGTCGGCCTCGAGCGCATCGATAGCCGCCGACAGCGACTGCGGCAGCAGGCCAATGCCGCGCCTGGCGATCTCCTCGGGCGAAAGATCGTAGAGATTGATATTGAGCGGTTCGCCCGGATCGAGCTTGCGATCGATGCCGTCGAGGCCGGCAGCCGCGAGCGCCGCTGTGGCCAGGTATGGGTTGGCGGCGCCATCCGGCAGACGAAACTCGATGCGGCCGAACGGCACGCGCACGCAGGCAGTGCGGTTGTTGTCACCGTAGGCGATGTAAGCCGGCGCCCAGGTGGCGCCCGAAAGTGCCCGGCCGACGACCAGTCGTTTATAGGAATTGACGGTCGGCGCGCAGATTGCGGTCAGCGCGCGCGAGTGCTCGAGCAATCCGCCGAGGAACCAGTAGCCGAGCTGACTCAGGCCCATGCCACGCTTGTCGTTCTTGTCGTAGAACGCGTTCTTCTGCGACTGGGTGCCGATCGAGAGGTGAAAGTGCGAGCCCGTGCCGGTACGGTTCGAGAACGGCTTGGGCATAAAGGTGGCGATGGCGCCATGCTCGCGCGCGATCTCGCTGGCCGCCATCTTGAAGAAGATCATGTTGTCGGCCGACTTGAGCGCATCGGCATAAGTGAAGTTGATCTCGAACTGGCCGTTGGCATCCTCGTGATCGATCTGGTACACGTCGATGCCGACCGCGCGCAGGTGGCGCGAAAGATCATCGAGAATGGCGCTCACGCGGGACAGGCCCTTGTAGTCGTAACAGGGCTTGTCGGACGTGTCCGTGGGGTCGAACGGCGCCAGCGTGCCCTGCTCCGTGCGCCGCAGCAGCATGAATTCCGGTTCGATGCCGGTGTAGAGCGTGTAGCCGCGGTCGGCGAATTTCTGCATTGCCCGCTTGAGCGTCACCCGCGAACAATACGAATAGGGCTTGCCGTGCACGTGGCCGTCACAGGCCATGCGCGCGAATCCCGGCATCCACGGCACATCGCAGACCGTGTCCGGATCTCCCACGCCCATGAAGTCCGGGCCGTGCGGTCCCATGCCCAATCCCCAGACGGCGAAACCTGCGAAGCCCGCGCCGTCGCCGACGACCATGTCGTAATGCTCCACCGGCACCGCCTTGGCCTTGGCGGCACCGTGGATGTCGACGAACTGCGCCAGGATGTAGCGCGTCTGGTGCTCTTCAAACCACTTCTTGGCCTGCTGCGGTGTCATCGCTCTTCCCCTAGGCTGACGCTGCCGGCCTTCCGGCTCAAGTCGAGCAGCGTGTTGCAAAAATAATGTCCAAAGCTCGGGTCACACCAGAGCGTGACGGCCGGGCCGGTTTCGAGGCGCCGCGGCCACGCCACGACGCCCACACCAATCATCGAGGTGAGCAGCACGGGTTGCTCGCCCGGGCCGCTTAGCCGTTCGAGCAACGGAACGAAATCGACGCTGCAGAGCTGGCGCAGCAGCGCCGCGAGTCCCGTGCCGCTGATCGTCACGACGCGGTCCTGCCGCGCCACCGGATAGACATCGCGCGGCTGCACCCGCTGCACCAGCTGGCCGCGCAACGCCCCGACGCGGGCGACCCCGCCGCCGGCGCCCGGGGTGCGCATGGCCTCGATCAGAAACTCCGAGCTCGCAAGCCGCGCGACCAGTACGCCATCGCCATCCAGCAACGCGCTGTTGGGCGCGGCCGGCACCGAACAGCCCTGGGCGCGCAGCCAGCGCTCTGCGCCCGGTCCCTTGGCGCCGCAGCGCGGCCGCGAGGTTTCATCCTCGAACTGCAGCGGTGCGAATTCCAACACGGCGGCGCTCATGCGGGATCCACCACGCGCTGGCGCTCGCCGCCCGCATCATAGAACGGCGGCTTTACGATCTCAGCCTCGATGATCTCGCCGCCATCGATTCGAATGCGCAGACGCTTGCCCGCGGCAACCGCTGGAGTCACCAGCGCCAGGCCGATGCAGCGGTTGAGCGTCGTCGAGCTGCCGATGCTGGTGACGCGCCCGGCAATGTCGGCGCCGTCGAGCACCAGGTGGCATTCCTTCGGTTTGCGCGGCGCATCGCAGCGCATCGAGAAGCCGACCAGCTGCTGGCGCCGCGGCAAGCGCTCCAGCGCACGCAGGCTGCGCTGACCGATGAAGAATGGCTTGTCCATCTTGAGCGCCCAGCCGGCGTCGATTTCGAGCGCGTTGGTGAGCCCATCGGTGTCCTGGCCCACGATCAAATGGCCTTTCTCGAGGCGCAGCAGACGTTGCGCCTCGACGCCGAAGGGACGCATGTCGTAGCGCTCCCCGGCCGAGAACAGCGCGCGCCAGACCTTGAGCGTCTGCGACGCCTCACAGTGGATCTCGTAGCCGAGTTCGCCGACGAAGCCGACGCGCATGATGCGGCAAAGCGCGCCGGCGATTTCGGCCTCTCGCAGCGCCAGGTAGGGAAAGGCGGTATCGCTCAGATCGACAGCCGTGTGCGCTCGCAGCACCACGCGCGCGGCGGGACCCGCGAGGTTGAAGGCGCCGTAGTGGCCGGTCAGATTGACCAGGCCCGCCGAGAGACCCCACCAGGTCGCCAGCCGACCGAACTCACGGAACAACGTGGCCGAGTTGCCCGTGGTGGTGGTGAAGTAGAACGATTCGGGGCCGAGCCGCCCGACCACGCCGTCATCGATGATGACGCCGGCCTCATCGAGCATGAGCGCATAGCGCGTCATGCCGATCTTCAGGTTCGAATAACGCGCGGTGTAGACACGGTCGAGCAATTCACCGGCATCGGGACCGTGCACTTCGATCTTTCCCAAAGTGCCGACGTCGATCAGGCCCACGCGTGTGCGCACGGCGGCAACTTCCTCGGCAATCGCCTCGGTGCGCGTGCGTCCCTTGACCGCGTAGTACTCGGGGCGGCGCCAGTTGCCCGCCGGCATCCAGACGGCGCCGCGGGCGGCGTGCTCGTCATCCAGCGGTGTACGTCGCTCCGGCGTAAAGCCCCGTCCCGCCAGGTGCGACAGCGGCACCGGGTAAAACATCGGCCGCGCCGTGGTCATGCCCAGATGGTCGAGCGGCTCGCCGCGCACGCGTGCCAGGATCCGCAGCGCATTCATGTGCGAATGCTTGCCCTGACTCGGTCCCATGCCGAGGGTCGAGAAGCGCTTGAGCAGCTCGCTGCTGTCGAAGCCTTCCTGACAGGCGTTTTCGATGTCGCGAATCTGCAGGTCCTCGTCGAAATCGACGAATTCCTTGCCCTTGGGATGGGCATAGATCGGGTAGGCGTGCGTCGGGCACTCAGCGGCAGCGGGCGTCGGTGCCGCGGCGCGCGCGCAGTGCTCGCCGGCCAACCGGCCTGCCGCGCAGGTGCCGGCGTCCTGGCCGTCCGCAATCCGCTCGGCCAGTCCGAATACACCGTTGACCTTGCCACACGCGTACAGGCCCGCGGGCAACTGCTCCGGCAAGAATTGTCCGAGCTCCTCGGACCAGGCAAGCTGCGCGCGCGCCTGGTGCAGCAGCGCATTTGCAGGCGCGAAGCCGACGCTCATCCACAATCCATCGACGCCGAGGTGATTGCGCACGCGCCGTTGGCCGTCGCTGCGACCGTCGGCACCGGCGAGCCGCGTGTAATCGAAGCGGCCGAGCTGCGAGCCCGAACGGGCGCTGGCCTCTATGGGCTCGACGCCGAACTGCAGGCTGACGCCGCGACGCGCGAGTTCCTCGGCGGCCGGACGCGAGCGGCGGCTCAGGGTGCTGCGCAGATCCAGCACCGCGGCGACGTCGGCTCCATGGCCGAGCGCGTCGAGCGCGGCAGCGTAGCCTTCGGCGTTGGCGGTCAGCACCGCGACGCGTTGCGAGGTCAACACGGCGTGCCGGTACAGCAGCCGCTGCGCGGCACTCGCCAGCATGACCCCGGGCAAATCGTTGCCGCGAAACACCGCGGGCTGCTCCCAGCCGCCCTGTGCGATCACGATGCTGCGCGCACGCACCTTGATCATGCACTCGCGCGTCACCAGCGGCACCCAGTGATCGGCGTAGTAGCCGGCCGCGTAGCCCTCCAGCAACAGGCGGATGCGCGGCTGCGCACGCACGCGTTCGATCAGCGTCATGGTCGTTTGTGCAGTTTCCGAATCGCCGCCGCGCGCGTACAGGCCGCTGCCGCCGGGGGCCTGATTTTCATCGACCAGCAGCACCGCTGCGCCGCGCTCGGCAGCAGCCAGTGCCGCCGCGAGCCCCGACGGGCCGGCGCCGATCACCAGCACGTCGCAGAAGTCGTAGCGCTTGGGCGTCAGCTGACGCGGCGCGGACAGATCGACGCTGCCGAGGCCCGCGAGGTTGCGGAACATTCGCTCCCAGCGCGGAAACAGGCGCTTGCCGTGGAACGCCTTGTAGTAGAAACCCACGGGTAGGAACGGTCCCAGATGATCGAGCATCGACAATCGGTCCGAGCGCAGGCTGCCGCGGGTGTTGACCGCGCGAATGTCCCAGCCATCCTGCACCGGTACGACATCGGCGCGCACGTTGGGTACGCTGCGCTGTTCCAGCCGCACCTGCACCAGCGCGTTGACGTCGTGGTTGGCCGCGCTCAGCAGGCCGCGGGGACGGTGATACTTGAACGACCGCCCGAACACCTTGACGCCGCTGGCCGCCAGCGCCGAGCTGATGGTGTCACCTGCAAAGCCCGAGCAGGGCTGCCCCTCGAACCGGAACTCGACCGAGCGACTGCGATCGATGAGCTCGCCGGCGACGGGCGGGAGCCGGCTCATGCGCCAGGCTCCACGGCACGCGGCGCCGCCCGGTACAGGTAGGTGCGCACAATGGTGTCGGTACCGGTATCGCGCTCGGCGATGAACCACACGCCACTCGGCGTATGGCACCACCACTCCTGCCTGACACCGGGCAGCGAGCTGCGATTGAAAACATAATCGGCCCAGGCGCGATCGTCGACGGTCTGCGGGTCCGGCGGCTGGCGCAGTTCGCCGCCACAGGCAAACTCGCTGATGGCGCGCGGTCCGTTGATCGGGCAGGTCATGAGTTTCATGCTTCAGTGACCCACCGAGGCCGCGCCCTTCTCGCCCGTGAGGCGGTAGCGCGCAAAGCGGTCGAAGCCAAAGCCCTGGATCAGCGGATGCGGCTCGTTCCGGGCCACGGTATGGCTCATGGTCTTGCCGCAGACCGGCGTCGCCTTGAAGCCCCAGGTGCCCCAGCCGGAATCCAGGTAAAAGCCCTGCACCGGCGTCAGCCCCATGATGGGCGCGAAATCCGGTGTCATGTCGGCCATTCCGGCCCACTGCCGTACGATCTTGACGTCCGACAGGAACGGAAACAGCTCCAGCATGTGAGCGGCCAGCCCCTCGGTGAAATCGAGCGTCGAGCGCGTCGAGTGCAGCTCGTACGGGTCGAGCGACGCTCCCATGACGAGTTCGCCACGCGCGCTCTGGCTCACATAGACGTGCAGCGATCCCGAGACGATGATCGGGTCGAGCCACGGCTTGAGCGGCTCGGACACCATGGCCTGCAGCGGATGTACCGTAATGGGTGAGCGCAGCGAAACCATCTGCAGCAACCGCGGGGTGCTGCCGGCGACTGCGCATAGCACCTTGCGAGTCGCAATGCGGCCGCGGTTGGTGCGCACGCCGGTGACGCGCGGGCCCGAGCCAGTGTCCTCCAGCTCGATGCCGAGTACCTCGGTGTTCTGGTGGATTTCGGCGCCGCGACGGTCGGCGCCGCGGCCATAGCCCCAGGCGACGGCGTCGTGACGCGCGATGGCACCGGGCGCGTGGAAGAGCGCGCCGAGAATGGGCGCGTGGCCGGCACAGTCCATGTCCATGGTCGGGACCGCCTCGTGCACCGCCTGCCGGTCGACCAGCTCGCTGTCGATGCCGTAGTGCTTGTTGACTTCGGCGCGCCAGCGCATGGTGCGCAGGGAGGCGTCGGTATGCGCCAGCGTGAAATGCCCGCGTGTGGAGTAGAACAGGTTGAGGTCAAAATCTTCGGACAGGTTCTGCCACAGCCGCACGCTCTGGTCGTAGAACTGCACGCCTTCCGGCGTCAGATAGTTGGAGCGGATGATGGTAGTGTTGCGGCCGGTATTGCCGCCGCCGAGGTAGCCCTTGTCGAGCACGGCGATGTTGCGGATGCCGTGGTCCCGGGTCAGATAATAGGCGGCCGCCAGACCGTGACCGCCGGCGCCGATGATGACCACATCGTAGCTGGCCTTGAGCCGCTCGTGCCGCGTGAACATGCGCGGTTCAGGATGCTGCCGGGAGAGCGCAAATTTGAGCAGTCGGGCTGGCATGATCAGCGCGTCGGAGAATCAGCCGGAAATGAAATGCGTGTGAGCATCGTGGGTCATGGACGATCCCGTACGCCGCCGCGCGAGCCGCCGTTTGTTGCTACTATACGGTTTACTGTCACGCAAGTCCATTGCATGGTAGGCACACTCGAAGCCCCGTTGGAGGACCGCGCCCTTGGCTAGCCGCCCCCGCCCGCCTGCGCCAAAACCCAAGGGTAGTGCCTCATTCGAAGAGCGTCCGCTGGTCAATCGCTCCGAAGTCTCGGCGCGCATCGGTCACGTCGCCCGACGCATCCGCGAGGAACTCGACCTGACCCTGGCCAATGTCGCGCAGCACGCCGGCATCAGCCCGGGCATGCTGAGCCGCCTCGAGACCGGCCACGTCAACCCCAGCCTCGAGACCATCGTAGCGCTGGCCGAGGCACTCGGGGTGCGGCCGGCACTGCTGCTGCAGGAAGTCGGCGAGGTCGAAGGCGGTGCGCAGCACGTACCCGAGGGCGGCGGTCTCGAGGTGGTGCGCCGGGGCACCAAACGAGGGCACACCTATCACCTGCTGGCCGCGCAGCGCGGCCCGGTCAAGGTGTTCGAGCCCTTCCTGGTCACGCTGACGGACAAGAGCGAGATATTCCCAGGATTCCAGCACGCCGGCACCGAATTCATCTACATCCTGTCGGGCGAAATCCGCTACCGGCACGGCAAGAGCAGCTACCTGCTGAAGGCCGGGGATTCGCTGACGTTCCGTGGAGACGTGGCGCACGGGCCGGAACGGCTGGTCAAGGTGCCGATCCGCATGCTCTCGATTATCATTTACGGCGGCGCTGCCAGCGAATAAACAATCAGGCAACACGCCGCCGCTGCGCGGCCATGCAAGGACAGGATGATGAGCGATAAGCAGACGGCCGCAGCGCGCGCCGTGCAGGACGCGGACGTGGCGCAGCTCAAGGCGCTCGGCTACTCGTCTAATTTCGACCGCACCATGAGCGAGCTCGAGAATTTCTCGCTCGGCTTCACCTATCTGTCGCCGGTGGTCGGCGTCTACACGCTGTTTGCCACGGCGCTGGCCGCGGGCGGACCGCCGATGTTCTGGTCCTACGTGGTAGTCGGCGTCGGCCAGATGCTGGTCTGCCTGGTGTTCGGCGAAGTCGTGTCGCAGTTTCCGATCTCAGGCGGCCTGTATCCCTGGGCGCGGCGCCTGGTTGGCAAGCGTTGGGCCTGGATGGCAGGCTGGATCTATGGCTTTGCGCTGTACGTGTCGATCTCGGCCGTGGCCACCGGCGGCTCACCGTTCCTGGCGCAGCTGATCGGCTTCGCGCCGACCCCTGCAATCACCACCACGATCGCCATCGTCATGATCACGATTTCGACGGCGCTCAACGTCAGCGGCACCCGCCTGCTGGCACGCGTGGCGATGTTCGGCTTCATCTGCGAGCTGATCGGCGCCATCGTGGTTGGTTGTTTCCTGCTGATCTTTGCGCGCCATCATCCGATCAGTACGCTGTGGAACAGCTTTGGCACCGAAGCCGCTCACGGCGGCCATTACCTGCCGGCATTCCTGGCATCGGCGCTGTCGGCGCTGTTCTGCTATTACGGCTTCGAGGCCTGCGGCGACGTCGCCGAAGAAACCCCGAACGCCAGCCGCATGATCCCCAAGGCCATGCGCATGACCATCTACGTCGGCGGCGCCGCCTCGATGTGGGTGTGCCTGGGACTGATCCTGGCGGTGCCCGACATGCAGGCCGTCATCTCGGGCAGGGACACCGATCCGGTGGCCACGATCCTGCGCACGGCCATGGGCGAGTGGGGCTTTCGCGCGGTGCTGGCGGTGGTGCTGGTGTCGTTCATGTCATGTCTCATCAGCATGCAGGCTGCGGCCAGCAGGCTGTTGTTTGCGTATGCACGCGATCAGATGATCGCCGGCAGCGCCCGCCTGAGTCGTCTGTCGCCGCATACGCGCGTACCGGTGGCGGCATTGCTGGTGGCAGGCTTCGTGCCGGTCTGCATTGCGCTCTGCGGCCTGTGGCTGCAGAACGCCGTGGCGACCATCGTCAGCTTTGCGGCCGCGGGCATTTACATAGCGTTCCAGATGCTGGTGCTCGGCGCACTGATCGCGCGCTTCAAGGGCTGGAAACCGGCCGGCCCCTTCACGCTCGGCAATCTCGGCTTCAGCATCAACGGGCTGGCGCTGCTGTATGGCGTCAGCGCCATCATCGACATGGTCTGGCCGCGCAGCCCCGACGACCCCTGGTACAGCAACTACGGCATGATCGTCACGGCCGCCGGCATCATCGTGCTGGGCCTGGTCTACATGGTGGGCGGCAGACCCTACGATCACGGCAATTCGCCGGCAGGCGATGCACACCTGCTCGGACAATCGACCGGGGGCCGAACCTCTCAGCGGTGATGGCCACCGTCACCGCGCTCGCCGCCTGCATGCCCGCCACCCGAGTGGCCACCCGGACGCGGATGATTCGGAATCGAAGGCGCGGAACGGCCGTGGCCGACGGGTCCGTGGTCGCGCCCATGCGGCGGACCCACTCGGTATCCCGGTCCCCAATGGCCATAGTCGTATCCGTACGGCTCGTAGTAGTCCCCAACGTAGCCGACTCCGACGCCGACATCGCCGTCGTAGCCGTAGCCGCCGTAGCCGCCACCTTCGACTGCGCAGCCGGTCAGTCCGCCCAGCCAGAGTGCGGCCAGGGCCACGGC
>JBAUYT010000093.1:0-32069 GCA_049584935.1 Steroidobacteraceae bacterium | reverse complement strand
TCTTCCCGCTTCGACCGATGTCGTGGTGGTGGGCGGAGGCATCATTGGCATTTCAACGGCGCTGCAGCTCGCCCTGCGTGGCGTCGCCGTGGTGGTCTGCGAGAAAGGATATGTCGGCGCCGAGCAGTCCAGTCGCGCGCTTGGCTGGGTCCGGGTGACGGGCCGCGATCCGCGCGACATCCCTCTCAATCTCGAAAGCCGGCGTGTTTGGGCGGCGCTCGCGGCCAGCGGGGCGAGTACCGGCTATCGCACGGCGGGCCTGCTCTACGTGGCAAGCAACGCGGCGGACCTGGCTGCCTATGAGCGTTGGCTGGCGCAGGCACACGAGCTTGGCGTGGACTCGACGATTCTGAATGCAGAGCAGACGAGGGCGCATCTACCGGCAACCACGGCTTCGGTCGTCGGCGCGCTGTACACAGCGGCCGACGGTTGCGCTGAGCCGACAATGGCAACCGGGGCGATAGCACAAGCGGCCCACGATGGCGGCGCCCGGATCGTGGCGCAATGTGCGGCGCGTGGATTGGAGACCAAGGCTGGCCGCATCAGCGGCGTCGTCACGGAGAGAGGTCCGATCGCCTGTCAGGCCGTCCTGGTCGCGGGCGGAATCTGGTCTGGCCTGTTCTGTGGCAATCACGACCTCGACTTGCCCGTGCTGGCGGTCGGCAGCTATCTGCAGCGAACCTCACCACTCGGCGGCCCTGACATCTGCGCGCGCAGTGGTGCCAATGGTCTGCGGCGCAATCTTGACGGCGGCTACACGCTCGGATCGCAGCAGGAGCTTGCGGATATCACTCCGGAAATGCTGAGGCGCTTCCCGCAGTTCTTGCCGGCGCTGAAGTCACGCTGGAGCATGACCCGATTGCACCTGGGGCAGCGCTTTGTCGACGCATGGAATACGCCTCGACACTGGCGGCTGGATGAGCAATCACCGTTCGAACGCGATCGCGTCCATGAGATAGAGCCGGCGCCCTGGAGCAGCACGGTGTGGAGCGATGCCGTGGCGCTCTATCCCTTCCTCAGGCAGGCATCGATCCTCGAGAACTGGGGCGGCATGATCGATGTGACGCCGGATATCCTGCCGATCATCTCTGCCATTGAGCAGGTGCCGGGTCTGTTCGTCGCCGGTGGTTTCTCGGGCGGTGGCTTCGGGGCCGGCCCGGGCGCGGGCAAGCTTGCTGCAGAGCTCATCACCGGCATCAAGCCATCCGTCGATTTGACGCTGTATCGATACTCGAGGTTTTTCGACGGCTCCAAGCTCACATTGGCGCAGTGATCAGGGCTTGAGGGCGATCTTGCCGATGACCCGGCCCTCGTCCAGCCACCGGTGCGCCACTGCAACATCATCCAGCGAAAACACTTTCGTCACGTCGAGCAGCGGACCGTCCCGAAATCTGCGATGCAGCGCGTCGGTCGCGCCCTTGACGTACTCGGGGACGGCAAAGAAATCGTCCGCGGAAAAGGTCTTTACTGCCACGGTGCGGGCGATCTCGAATACCTGCAGCGCGGCCTTTCCGGCCACATAGCCATACAGCAGGATCTCGCCGAACGGTGCAACGATTTTCCAGTCGGTGTTCACGGTCGACCCGCCGACACCGTTGAACGAGAAGTGCACCCCCTTGCCGCCGGTCAGTTGGAGGACTGCAGCGACGTAATCGGTGGTACTGACATCGATCAGGTGCGTAGCGCCAATCGCCTGGCAAAACGCCCCTTCCTCGGCCGTTCGATGACAGGCAAAAATCTCGCAGCCGTGGTCGTGCGCCAACTGGATCAGCATTGAGCCCATGCCGCCGGCAGCCCCGTGAATCAGGATCGCCGCCCCCTCGCGCACCCGCGCGGAGATCTGAATCAGGAAATACGCGAGACGGTAGTTGATCAGGTAGACGAGTGCCTGGGTGGAACTCACATTGTCGGGAATGACGACGATGTCGCTCGGCGGAACGCTCTTGCCGGTCGCCCCGGTTCGGCCACGCGTCCATGCGAGCGCATACTCGGCGCAACCGGTGCCGTGCAGCAGCAGTGCGGCGACCCTCATTCCCGGAGCGATACCCCGAACGTTTCTACCGACCTTTTCGACGACACCGGCGACGTCGCGACCCGGAAACCAAGGTACCGAGGTTTCGGTCAGATAGGTACCCCGACGAGCCTCCGCGTCTCCATAGATCAGGCCTGCGTAATCGACCTTGATCAGGACGTCGTCTTCGCCCGGAACCGGGGCCTGGCATTCGACGACTTTAAGATTCTCGGGCGGACCGAACTGATCGAGGCGAACCGCGCGCATAGCATTCCTCGTTGGTCCGGTTCCGCGACTTGCGCGGTAGGACTGCCCCACGTCCGACGATGCAAATATATCGAACCCATCGGCAGTGCGCACGCTCACTCGATCCCCTCAGCCTGCACCACCACCGTGCGTCATCAGCACAAAATCGATGCACTCGGCGCGCCACAGAGCCGTTGCTTGGGGCGGGGCTTTCTTTAGCTTAGTGTATACACAGTCATCAGGGGAAAACTCGTGCCACTGCAGCCGACGCGGAAACTATATTACGGTTGGTACATTGTCGCTGCCTCGGTCATCGGCGTGGCGCTGTCGCAGGCTCCTATCGTCTATCTGAGCCTCGGGGTGTTCATGATCCCGCTGCAGCAGAGCTTCGGCTGGGATCGAGGAAAGGTATCGCTGGGGCTCTCGGTCGGCGCGCTGACGTTGGCGCTATCGATGCCGGCCGTGGGTCGACTAATCGACAAATACGGTGCCCGCCGGGTGCTGCTGCCATCCATGGCGATGTTCTCGATCGCGACCATGTCGCTGTATTTTCTTAGCGGATCGTTTTGGCACTATCTCTGCATGTTCGCGTTGATCGGTGTCGTGGGATCTGGCTCGAATACAATGACCTATGCGCGCGTGCTAGCGGCGTGGTATGACCGGCTGCGGGGCATGGCGCTTGGATTCGCGATGTCCGGCATTGGCCTCGGTTCTGCGCTGTCGCCCGTCATTGCCCAGGCCATCATCAACGGGCACGGCTGGCGTGCCGCCTACCTCGGACTCGGCCTGTTGGTGCTCGTGGTGGGATGGCCGATCCAGTTCTTCGTGATGCGCGACTCGCCGCAGGCCATCGGGCTGCGCCAGGAGGGGGAGCCACGCTCTGTCAGACAACCGGCCGAATTCGGCGATGCGTCGCTCGCCCCGGTGGGAATGAGCCGCCGTGGCGCGGTGCGGACCAGAGAGTTCTGGATGCTGATGACCATTTTTTTCATCGTCGCACTCACCGTGCACGGTCTGCAGATCCATCTTGCACCACTGTTGCGCGACAACGGCTTGTCGGCCAGTGCCGCGGCCGGCGCCGCCGGCCTGACCGGAGCGGTTATTTTTGTCAGCCGCATCGGCGTCGGCTATCTGCTGGATAAATTCTTCGCGCCACGGGTCGGATTGGTGGTGTTTCTATGCCCGCTTATCGCCATGGCGGTGGTCGGCCACGCCAACACAGTGGGGCTCGCACTGGCCAGTGCGACGCTTCTGGGCATAGGGTCTGGGGCCGAGTCGGACCTGATGGCCTATTTGGTCAGCCGATATTTCGGCATCAAATGCTTCGCGGAGATTTATGGCTACACCTACGGTGCGCTGATGCTCGGCACCGCCATCGGCCCGTACTTGTGGGGGCTCACCTTTGATCTGTTCCATTCCTACCAGCCGGCGCTCTGGGTGGCGCTCGGCGGCATCGTCATGATCTGCCTGCTGCTGCTGCTCTTCAGGCCGTTTCCAGACTGGCGCCGGCAGGTGGCCGCTGCGAGCGGCTGAACTGCGTCCTCGAACTGACATCGGGTGTGGCACGTCCGCGACACAAAAATGTTTCTACAATTGCCGGTGGAGTGATAGTCTGTCTGACAATCCATAAACGGTGTGCTTGCGCCTCACCGGCCTGAGACGCACCGGTTTCGGCAGGGCATGAACGCTTCAAACAATTAAATTTCTGTTCTGGATGAGGGAAGTGTCACCGATGAAAGCAGCCAGATCTACCTCGCAGACAAGGCGTTGCATCCTCAGATCGGTCGTGACCATTGCCGTCGCCGCCACCAGCACGCTGGCAGTTCAAGGACGGGCCTACGGTGCCGCTGCGGGCGCAGTAGCTGCCGCCGATACCGGCGATGAACTGGCGGAAATTACCGTTACCGCGACGCGCCGGACCGAAACCTCGGCAAATACGCCGATCGCAATCGACGCCTTTTCCGGAGAGACCCTGCAGACGTACGGGGTCGAAAGTCTGCAGGACCTTAACAAGGTCGATGCGTCGGTAACCATCAATAACTTCGGTGCGGTCCAGCAGCAATTGGTCATCCGGGGCATTTCATCGAACATAGCCGCGACCACCGGCCTGTACCTGGACGAATCGCCGCTGCTCGGCGGCTTCCAGAATAATTTTCGCGGTGATGGTACGCCCGGCGTACGCCTGATCGATGTCGATCACATCGAGGTGCTGAAGGGACCCCAGGGTACCCTGTTTGGTTCCGGCTCCATGGACGGCACATTGAGAGTCATCAGCAACCGACCCAACCTGAATGCTTACGGCGGTTCGATTTCGCTCGACGCCGCCACGGTTGACCACGGCGATGGTTACTATGATGGCAATTTCGTGTTCAATGCACCGATCATCAGCGATACTTTGGGCGTGCGCCTCGTGGCGTGGGGCGAAAGTGGCGGCGGCTTCATCAACCAGATGATCAACGGCCAGACGCTCAAGAACGTCAACGACGAGACTTTGAAGGGCGGCCGACTGACGGCGCTATGGAAGCCGCTGAACAATTTCACGCTGACCGGTTCGGTCACCTATCAGGCCGCCAACGTCGATGGCGCGCAGGCGTGGAATCCCTCTGCCGGAACCTATAACAATACCGAGCCCTCGCTCGAACCGTACCGAGATGACTATCTGCTGTTCAACGTGACGGCGAACTACACGGTTGATTTCGGCGAAATTATTGGTGTGTTTACGCATGGCGTGAACAGTACCGAGCAATCTTTCGACAGTACCCCGACCAATTGCGGCTTTGGACTCTGCCCGCCGGTCGTGCCACCGCTGTCGTTCGTACCGCTACTGCACTTTGCCGACACCACGGCCGAGCTACGCTTCGTCTCCAAATTCAACGGACCCGTTCAATTGGTTGCGGGCGGCTACTATGAGTCGGACAAGAGCACCTTCGACGGCAGTGCCATCTATGATGCCGCTAACGGCAATCCCGGCTGTATCGACGTTGTCGACTGCGAGGCCAAGGGCCTGCGCAATCCGGGAAATAACTTTGCCCCGGTCCCGGCCAATTACCTCGAGTTCGGGACGATTGACAACCTGGATGTCGATCAATACGCAGCCTATGCACAGGCCGACTGGAAGATCATAGATCCGCTCACCCTGACGCTGGGTGCACGGTACTTTTCCGCGACCATCAAGGATGTTTCTCTCAGCACCCAGGACATCGCGCCGCCGAACGCGTGCAATTGGGTAGAGGGCTGCGTGACGACTCCCTATGTGACGTTCGCCGGTTCTGACCGTCAGACCAAACCGACCTACAACATCGCGCTGCTGTACAGCCTGACCCCCGAGGTCAATCTCTATGCACGCGCCGCGTCGGGCTTTCGCATCGGTGGCATCAATACCGATTACAATCCCGTGAATCTTCCAGGCGTTCCACTCGGCTTCCAGCCCGATAGCCTTTGGGATTACGAGGGCGGCATCAAGGCCTACTTCCTTGATCGTAAGCTCTACCTGGATCTGGCTTACTACCATATCGACTGGACCAATGAGCAGATCAATGCCATCGCCGAGGGCGCGTTCGAGTACACCTTGAATGCGGGCAAGACTATTACCGATGGCGCGGAGCTGGATTTGAACTACCTGGTGACCCGTGGACTCACCTTTACGGGCGCGATCAGCTACAACGATGCCCGTCTGGCGCAGACCTTGCCTGCAGAGGTCACCGCGGCCGGCAACGGTGGTAACAAGGGGGATCCCATCCCGCTATCGCCTAAGGTGGTGGCATCCATCGGCGGCACCTACAGTTTCCCGATCGTTGATGGTACCGCGGGTTACGCGACAGCCAACGCCAGCTACCGGGACCACTCGCAGCTCGGGTTCAATCCCACCGACCAGTTCTACGCGCAGGTGCCCGCCTACGTACTCGGAGACCTGAAGCTTGGCGCTCGATGGAGCAAGTACGATCTGGGGCTATTTGTCAGGAACATTGGTGATACGGCCGCCTATGCGGGATTGCAGAAAACGACCGACGGCACGCGCGTCTTCTCACCGCGACCGCGCACAATCGGATTGAGTTTTACCGGATCGTTCTGAGGATCGAAGACGGCTCAAGCAGCGGAGCTGCGGCTGCTGGGACACGCTCCGCGTCCAAGAAGGCACTAAATGATGAATTGAAGCAACGGAGTTTCGTGCGCACTGTTGATAAGCAAAACTGTCTTGCGCGCAATTCGAAACGACGCGCCGGCCGGTCGCAAGCGGTGCAATGTGCGACCGATCCACAATTGCTGCTCGCCCGTCCGTGCGATACCGAGGATGAAGTTTGAGCCGATCTCGACTGCACCATCCGGGGCCTCATCGAGGACTTCGATATTCGACACGACTCGTCGCATGGCACCCCGTTGTCCTGCCATGGCCAGAACCGAGCCGGTTTTCAGGCGATCGACGCGCTGCTCGAGACGCAGATAATCGTCTTTGATGATCGAGACTTGTCGGCCCTGCACGCTGGCCGTATCGGTGCCAATTGGGACATGATAGAGCCCATCTCGATCCCACAGCGCAAACCAGGCGGCGTAATCCATCTCGTCGACCAGCCGCGCCTCGTGGATGAGAAATGCCTCGACGGCGCCACGATCTATCACCGCTCGGCCCTCATCAGGGACACGTAGTGACGCCAAAAGCCACGCAGATGCGTTTCGTCCCGTGTCAATCCGCCTCGCCCACCGTCGGGCATGTCATGCTCGCGATGCAGTCCTCGGCCTATGAACAGCCAGTCATTACCGCGCGCCTGCATCCCGATCTGATTGCGCTCCATGATTTCCAGATCGTCGGGGGAGACAAAACCGGCTGCGCCAAACATGAACTCGTGATCCGCCAGGCGGGCGTCATTGATCTCATCTGGAACGCCTGTGAGCATGACGGGATAGTAGTAACTGTGCGTCAGATCGACTCTGACCGGCTGCACGACGCGGATGTGCGTGATCACATACAGCAGATTCGGAAAGACGTAGAGCAGCGGCGCCAACGTCGTCAGCATCTGCCGGGCCTTGTCGGGGCCGTGCCGCGCCTTCATCCGGTCGATATACTCAAGCCGAGCAGAGCTTGGCTGCCGTTTGGGAGGACTGAAGGGGGCGCCGCGATAGTCTTCCACCATATGCCCACCGGGAAGTGAGCGAATGACGTCGGGTACCTCGTCCGTGGCCAGGCTGGACACATCGAAACCCGTGCGACGGGCGTAGAGGTCGAAAGCGACTTGGTGGATGAAGGGGCCGTGATAGTCGCCTTCCATCGAGTTTTCTGGCATGTACTTCCAATTGCCTCGATAGGCTACCTTCTGAACTCCAGCATCGAGTGCAATCTCGCCTTGCGGGGATAGATCAATGAACAGGTCGAGAAACTCAGTCACGGGCCCCAGATGCTGCTGCAGGGTTTGTCCGTGTTCGGCGACACTCGCAAACACCAGGCCACGATAGCTGTCTTGACGCGCCACAGGTGTCAAACCGAACTGTTGCCTGGTCAAATTATGGTCATAGCCCTCCTCGAACGTGGGCTCGATCAACCGGCCATCGTTGGCGTAGGACCAGCCGTGATAGGGGCAGATGAATGTTGCGGTATGGCCTTTATCCGCCAGACAGAGGAGGTTGCCTCGGTGGCGGCATCGGTTGTATAGAACACGCACCTTGCGGTCCTGCCCGCGAACCATGATGACCGGCTGCAGTCCGATCTGGCGACGCACGAAGCAGCCCGGCTCGGGCACTTCGCTCTCGTGCCCGATATACACCCAGACCTTGTACCAGATCTGCTCAAGCTCGCGCTGAAAGAGATCGGCATCACGATAGACTCTGCCGTTGATGCGTGCTTCGGCGGTGAACAGGTCGCTATCGCCCGCGGTCTCAACCGTTGCAATCGACATCGGAACTCCTCATCGCCCTGCGTCTGTTGTTGCCCTACGCGCCTGCAGGGGTCGAGGTGCGCACATTGATGATCTTGGTCTGGGCAAACTCTTTCAGACCTTCCTCGCCCATCTCGGCACCGAATCCGGACTGTTTCGCACCTCGAACGGGAATGTCGGGAGGCAAATTGAGGTGCTGGTTGATCCATACTGTCCCGGTTTGCAGCCTGAGGGCCACCTCACAGGCTCGCGAGTCGTCGGCCGACCAGACGGTACTGCTGAGACCGTACTGGCTGTCATTCACGCGATCGATGGCGTCGTTGAGATCATCGAAGCTGAGCAACGGCAGGATGGGGCCAAATTGCTCCTCGCGCACGAGGCGCGTGTCGTCGCCGATACCACGGACTATGGTCGGTCGCATGAAATACCCGGGCCTGTCGAGTACGGTGCCTCCGGCGATGATCGTCCCGTGCAATCGGGTGTCCTCCAATAGCCCCTTCAGCTTCTCGAATTGTGTCTTGTTCTGCAGCGGCCCCATGGTTGTCCCCGTTTTGAGGCCATCATCGACGACTGCGGCGTCCGCAAGGTTCGCCAGTTCATTGCACAACGAATCATAGATGGCCGCGTGCGCATACACTCTTTTGATCGCGAAACAAACCTGGCCGCAATTGGCCATGGCGCCCCGGAAGATCAGAGGAGCGATTGTGGCCGGATCGGCATCATCCAGCACGACGGCGGCATCGTTGCCTCCGAGTTCCACCGTCAGACGCTTCAACGAGCCTGAGGCAGATGCCATCACCTTGCATCCGGTGGCGGTCGAGCCGGTAAATGCGATTTTTGCCACGTCCGGATGTGCCGTCAGCCAACCGCCGAGATCATTCGAGTCGACGATGATGTTGACGATTCCAGGGGGCAGGATCGCTGCGCACATTTCCCCGAACCGCAGCGTCGTGAGCGGCGTTGTGGGAGCGGGCTTAATCACCACGGTATTACCGGCCAGCAGTGCCGGCGCCACCTTGGTCATCAGCAGCAGCAGCGGCGAATTCCAGGGTGTGATCGCCGCCACCACTCCGAGCGGCGCGTACTGCCGCAGGATGCGTCCAGTGGCACTCTCGCGGATGACTTCCAGTGGCAGATCCATCGCAGCCAGCGCGCGGACGGTGCCGACCGCGAAAGCCAACTCGCGCATCGACTCTGCCAGTGGTTTGCCTTGCTCCATCGTGAGCAGCCGTGCCATCGAGTCGGCCCGCGATTCCAGCACATCGGCTAACTGCCAAAGGAGGTTACGCCGCTCGGCGATGGGGCGAGACGCCCAGCGGCCAAATGCCTTCTTGGCGGCGGCTACGGCCTGGTTCAGCTGCTTCAAATCGGCGCGCGGACAGGTGGCGAGGACGATGCCAGTGGCTGGGTTGATGACTTCAAGCCGCGCCGCGCCCTCTACCAGTTGGCCGTCGATCAGCAGGCTGTAGGGATCCATATCGGAACTACTATAACGCATAGCAAACACCATCGAACCGCGTTGTCGGACAATCAGGGTCGTGCCATGATGCCGGGGGGCGGTCCCGACAGAGGAGATCCCGATGGATGTCGAACCCGGTTCCACTGCGACTGCCAAGGTTATGCGCCGATTGGTGCCTTTCTGCATGCTGTTATTCTTTGTCCAGGTCATGGACAAGACGAACGTGGGGTTCGCGGCGCTGCAGATGAACCATGACCTTGGATTCACGCCCGAAATCTATGGTTTTGGTGCCGGAGTGTTCTTTCTCGGGGCGTTCCTGTTCGAAATCCCGAGTAACCTGGTTTTAGTCCGCGTGGGTGCCCGTCGCTGGCTGGCAAGAATCATGATCACCTGGGGGTTAATCGTGATCGCGTTGGCCGCCACTCGTAACGCGACGTTCTTCTATGTCATGCGCTTTCTGCTGGGCGTTGCCGAGGCTGGTCTGCTGCCCGGGGTGATCTACTACCTCGGCATCTGGATTCCCAAGCCCGCACGCGGGATGGCGATGTCGGCGCTCATGTCCACCTCGGCGATCGGCGCCATCGCCGCCGGTCCGATCGCCACCGGGCTGATGCAGCTGCAGGGAGCTGGCGGACTCGATGGCTGGCAATGGATCTTCATCGTCGAAGGCATCGCCACGGTCGTCATCGGTATCATCACGCTGTCGTTCCTCCCGGACGGAATCGAGCAGGCCCCGTGGCTCTCCGTCGCTGAGCAACACTGGCTGATGGGGCGGCAGCGCCAGGAACTGCAGGTGAAAAAGACGATGGGCGTCACCGCATTCCTGGCAGGTTTTCTCGACAGCCGTGTTCTGGTTGCGCTTATCGTCAGCCTGCTGCTCGTGCTTTGCAATTTCGGCGCGGTGTTCTGGCTACCGCAAGTCATCAAGTCTTTCGGCGCGCTGAGCAATCTCGAGGTGGGATGGCTGTCGGCGGTGCCGTACGCCTTTGGGGGCTTGGGCATGGTGCTCTGGGGACGGCATTCCGATCGGACGGGGGAACGACGCTGGCACCTGTTTATCGGCACGGCGGCCGCTGCCGCAGGCTATGCCTGGTCCGCCACTGCACCGAGTGGCACGATGTCGTTTGTCGGCATTTGTCTGGGCACGGCGGGCATCATGAGCACCTTTGGAATCTTCTGGGCGTATGCGGGCGACTTACTCGGGGGCGCCGCAGCCGCCGGCGGCATCGCGTTTCTCAATACCGCCGGACAACTGGGCGGATTTGCGGGGCCATTCATCATTGGCTTCATCCGCGAGCGAACGCATAGCTTCAACGGTGCATTGCTCTTTCTAGCCGCGTGCGCGCTTCTGACCGCGCTCGTAGCCCTCAATCTCAAGAGCCGCGTCCCCTCCAAGAGGAATCTGGTGTCTGATACGACAGGCGCTTAGCTGAATTACATGCGGGCTGCTTACAAGCTATCACGCGAAGGGCGGATTTGACCCCTTGATCTGTACGCGATATCCAGAGCGGACGTTCGGATAGTAATCCCAGATAGCCAGGTGCTGCGTGCAGCGGTTGTCCCAGAAGGCGATCGAGTCCTGCTCCCAGTGGAAGCGCACCTGAAAGTCCGGTTTCTCCAGATGGCGGTAGAGCAGCGAAAGCACCGCGGTGCTTTCGCCCGCAGGCAGCTCGTTGATGTGCGAAGTGAATCCGCGGTTCACGTATAGCAGCTTGCGCTTGGTCTCCGGGTGCCGCGGTACCACGGGATGTGTGGAAATCGAGTATTTTCCAGTGGGGTCGAAACGTCGAAAGGCGATACCGCCGTCATGAGTGGCCGTCAGACCCTCCAGATACTGCTGCATGCGCGGCGATAGCGCATCGTAAGCTGCGTACATGCTGGCCCAAAGGGTGTCGCCGCCAATGGGCGGCAGCTTATATAGGTGCAGTATGCTTCCCATGGGCGGGATGGCGTCGCACGACAGATCGGTGTGCCACTCCTCTCCGGCAACATGCTTCGATTCCGCGTCGGCGTGGATCGGCCGGACCTCCGGGTGTTCATCCAGACCCTTGCGTGCCGAATGCATATGTAGCTGGCCGAAGCGTTGCGCGAATGCCTTGTGTGTTGGCAAGTCGATCGGCTGGTCGCGAAAGAAGACGACACCATGTGCCAGCAGCGCCGCGCGCACCTCGGCCACTTGCTCGTCTGTCACGGATTGCGCGATATCAATACCACCGATGATCGCCCCAATATGCGGAGTCAGCGGCTCGACGCTGATCAATCGATACTGCGCAGGGGACCTATAGATCGCGGAGCACATCCGCAAATTTTACGTGTTGTCCGACAATCTGTAAACGACAATTGCCAGGGTGAGGGTGGATGCGCAGTGCCTGCTTTCCAATTTTTGCCGGCATTTTGACGATGGACCGGCAACTCGTGCTCGATCAGCACCAACAAACCGCATCGTGTGGCCAACAGTGTGCGATTCGCGAAAGCCTGCGGTTGTGCTGACCGGAAAAGCGCTACTGGCCCCGCAGGAGCCCGCGCTCGCAGCAAATCGGAATTGAACGCTTCAATTTGCGTTGGCCGGCGGCGCTGGCGGACCCGGTGGGATGTCTACATCCAGCAATACCGTCGCGCCCTGCCTTGCCATTTGCATGGCGTTGGCCAGAGCCTGGTCCAGGTCCTCGCGTTTGCTGATGGGCCCGAGTGACTGAAGACCCTGCGCGCGTGCCAATCCCGGCAGGTCGATCTGCGGTGCACTGATCGACATGCCGATATGGCTATTGCCGAGTGGGCGACCCCGACGCGTGGCAACACGCGCCTGGTGTTCCACATCGTTGTAGAAAGAGTGATTATTGTTGACGATGAACAGTGCGGGTAACTGCTCGGCCGCAGCGGTCCATAAGGCCTGGCTTCCCATGAGCAGATCGCCATCGCCGAGGATGGCCACGGGCAGGCGGCCGGAGCCCTTCAATGCCAGCGCAGCGCCCACCGTGATCCCCGGGGTTGATCCGATGCCGCCCCCGCCGTCGTAGCCGATGCAGTCCAGCGCGCTCTCGAATCGCGTCAGATGCTCAGGCCAACCGAAGGGCACCCGAGTCAGGCAAATGGGCGCAGCCCCGCGGGCTTTCTCGAAGGCCAGCGCGAGGTCGGTCAAAGTAATGTGTCCGCTGGCAACGGGACTCGGCAGACTGCTCGCCTTTCGATACCACGGCGCGCTCGATCGTCGCTTGAGCCGCGGCAATAGCTCTGCTACCAGCACATCCGCCGATACTGGAATCCTCAAATCGGATCGCGGCAGCCCGAAGTGATCGAACGACCAACCGTTGTGCAGGCGTTCGTCAGCAGAAACGATGATGACACGGGCGTTCTTGCCGTGATCGGGTCTTGAGGCCAGAAGCCCGGCGAGATCGGGCCAGTCCAGACTGACAATCAGATCCGCGGCACGAAGCGCCGCAACGCTATCCGTGTCCAGATACTGTGCCGGCGCTGCGACGAATTGTGGGTGAGGATTCTGGAATCCGACACCGGACTTCAGATCGCAAATGACCGCGGCACCCGTGGCCTCGGCGAATTCAATTCGTTGTGACCATTGCTGGCTACCGCGCAGGTGGCGTCCGACCAATAGCAAGGGCTTTTGTGCGCTTTCCAATAACTCGGCCGCGGAGAGCAAATCGCTCTCGGCCGGCCGAGGCTGCGCGGGCAGGGCGTAACTGGACAGCGGCGGAACCGGCAAGGCCGCGGCCTGGGTGCAATCGGCTATCTCGCGCTCCTGTATATCGACGTCCAGGCAGACGTAGACCGGTGCACACGGCGCAGTCTGGGTCATGAGCCAGGCGCGAATGATTGATTCCAGCGCGGCCGGGAGTGATGCCGGCTGATCGTCCCACTTGACGAAGTTGCGGACCAGCGATGCCTGATCCCGGCTGGTATGAATCCACTCGATCCAGGGTCGTCGCCGTGCGGCATCCACCGCGCCGGTGGCGCCGAGGATGAGCATCGGTACCCGATCCACCCAGGCGTCATAAATCGCCATGACGGCATTCATGAGGCCGACATTCGCATGCAGCACAACGGCGAGCGGCTGGCCGGTCACTTTGGCATAGCCGTGGGCGATGGCCACAGCCTGGGCCTCGTGCAGCGTCAGCAGCAGCTGGGGTGTTCGATTGCCCAGGAAGTTGACGATACTGTCGTGCAATCCCCGAAAGCTCGCGCCCGGGTTGATGGCTATAAAAGGGACTTGCGTCGACCGGAGCAGTGCCGCAATGGCGTCACTGCCGAAGAAGGGCGGGCCACTGTTATCCGTGCTCATGCGCTCGCAGGTTGCCACAGCTCGCGGAACTGGGTGGCAACGATGCGATCGTAGGGCACATCGTGCGACAGCAGTCCAAGATCGCGCGAGAACGCATTCATCCCATCGACTGCAGCGATGGGAATGCTGGCATCGAAATAGGGCAGGTCCCGGCGGATGAGCTCGGCGATGAGCGCCGCCTGTGCGGCTGGAAAGCGCTGTTGGCCCACTTGCGTCGCCAGCGCCGGATCCGCGCGCAGGGCAGCATGCGTTTTGACTATCGCTCGGACCGCGGCCGCTGCCGCCTCGGGTCGCTGCTCGATCAGGCGCGCGCTGGTGGCCAGCGCGCTGAAGGTGAAGTGAAACGCAGCCTTTGGGCCGTCGCCTCGCCGAACGTCCAGCACGATGGTTCCGCTACCGATGCGTACGGCCACCTCCGTCCCCATGCCATTGGCCCAGAACCCGTCGATTTTGCGCTCCTCGAGCGCCCTTGCCGCGTTGAGACCGAAATTGACTCCGGCATTGGCTGCACCTGGAACTCCCACGATACGAATGCCGTCTCGTTGCAGGTCGTAGCCTGCGGCTATTAGGAGGCGTCGCAGGCCCATTTCCACCCAGGGAGCCGCGCCGATCGTACGTCCCTTGACGCCGTCCAGTTCACCACGCTTCAGACCCAGATCGCTGCGCATGACGAGGAACCAGTACATCCCCTGGGCCTGAGCACACAGTAACTTCACACCCTCCCAGTCGGGAAATGCGGCCAGCGCTGAATGGGCCGAGCCACCGACAAAATCGACCTCTCCGGCGCGAAGCGCCTGGTAGGAGTGGTTGACGGGAAAGAGCAGTTCGACCGATACCTGCAGACCCTCGGACGCAAAGAAGCCCAGATCCGCGGCAGCCAGGACGGGGAAATAGGAATTGGAAATCAGGTCGGGTACGACGAGACGCATCGGTTGGCCAGGGCGCATCACAAGGTGATGTTAACGTTCTTGGCCTGCGAGAAGGCGAACAGCTCTTCGATGGACTCTTCTCTGCCTACGCCGGACTGCTTATAGCCGCCAAAGGGCACTCCGACGTAGTGCGGGCCGGCATTGTTCACCCAAACGTAACCCGCCTCCACACGGCGTGCGGCGCGGTGTGCATTCGACAGGTTGGTGGTGCAGATGGAAGCGGTGAGCCCATAGTCAACGGCATTCACTTGCGCAAACATCGCTTCTTCATCGCGCCAGCTCAGCACCGCGAGGACTGGCCCAAAGATCTCTTCATTGGCGATCCGCATGGTCATGTTGACATCGCAGAATACGGTCGGCTCAACGAAAAAGCCCTTCGCCAGGCGTGGATCGCTGGGAATAGCGCCGCCGGCGGCGAGTCTCGCGCCCTCGGCCTTGCCAATCTCGATGTAGCGCAGGATCTTGTCCAGCTGCGCTTTCGAGACCACGGCACCCATCGTGGTCGCCCGATCGGTGGGAATACCCGGTTTGAACTGTTTGATGGCCGTCAGCACGCCGGCCAGCACTGTCTGGTACACATCCTCGTGGATAAACAGACGCGACGTCGATCCACACGATTGCCCGCACCAGGCAAAATTCATCCCGCGCACCGCCACTTCGATTGCCTTGGGAATGTCCGCGTCCGGATAGATAATCATCGCGTTCTTGCCGCCCAGCTCGAGCGAAACCCGTTTCAGGCGGTTTGCCGCGGTCGTCGCACAGGCGCGCCCGCTCTCAACACTGCCTACCAGCGTCACCATCGGGATTTGTGGATGAGCGCTGAGCGCCTCGCCACATTCGCGTGCGCCGGACAGAAGATTCAAAACGCCCGGCGGGAGAATGCCGTCCATGAGTTCCATCATGCGGTATGCCGATAGCGGCGCTTGCGGTGAGGGCTTGATGATCAAGGTGTTGCCCGTGGCCAGCGGGGCGCCGATCTTCATGGCGGCAAACATCAGCGGATGGTTGTAGGCCACGATGCGGGCGCACACGCCGAGCGGCTCGCGGAAGGTCAGATTCAGCAGCTGGTCGCCGATGGGGGTAATATCCCCCTTCAGTTCAGTGGCCAGGCCGGCGAAGTAGTCGATGTACTCTGCGCCATCGTGCACGTCCTTGACCATGGCCGCGACCGGATTGCCGCAATTGGCCGCATCCAGTAGCGCAAGCTCCTCGGCGTGAGCATGGAGTGTGGCGGCGAGTTGTGTCAGCAGCGCGCCACGGGCGCGTGGCCGCATTTGACGCCATTCGAGATAGGCGCTGTGCGCGGCGCGCACGGCGGCGTCCACATCGGCCGCGTTGGCTTGCGCACTGGGCCCGAGGCTTTCTCCGGTGGCAGGATTGAGGGTGTCCTGGTAGCCGCCCAGGGGTTCATGCCAGGCACCACCGTAGTACAACGACCGGTGTTTCGGCAGCGCTGCCTCTATGTTGGCCGCCATTGCTCCCGCGCCGTTGCGTGTCATCGGTGTCTCCGGGCATACTGCATGGAGCGGAGCTTCGCATCTCCACTTCCGTCAGACAATAGCGGCAAATGGGTTCCGCGACTCCAGCAATGCTGCTTTTCCGTGACACGCGCGTTGGCGGCGCGTCGCCCAAATATGAAGGCTCTTCAAGGAGTTATGGCTCCAAAAGTGATCTCACCGCGGTTGACACTAGAGATGATGCGCCGCTAAACTTGAATTGTCTGACAAAGTCAGTGAAACAAGCGCCAGTGAAGCCCTTTTGCGTCACGCCCGCCCGGCAGTCGTTGGCGCGAGAATTAACGCCACTCGAATCCGCATTGGCAGAAGCGCTCGAGAAGATATTCGCGACCGGGAAGCACGCTATTGCGGACATAGTTGCTGAATTGCAAAAGCATGCGGTCTTGCGGCCATCGGGGGCGACCGGGGAGTGGAGTGCGTTGGGGTTGGAGGCAGAACTCCATCGAATCAATGAATCATTAGACGCTGCCTACCTCGGTCGACCGGATGGCGTTCAGTCTCAGCCTGCCAGCGCTGTGACATCGCATCGCGGAGGGGTTTCATGAATCTCGACAAGCATCTGGAGGCTCGCATCAATCGAGGACTCCTCGGTCGTTGGTATGTGGTGGCCAAGTCGGCTGATGTAAAAACCGGCGTGCCCTATGCCGCCAAAGCCCTGGGCAGGGAGCTGGTGTTATGGCGCGCTGAAGACGGCACCATGCAATGCGTCGAGGACCGATGTCCGCATCGGGGTGCGCGTCTGTCCTGCGGGCGGATCACAGGTTCGCACCTTTCGTGTCGCTATCATGGCCTCATCGTGGATCGCAGCGGCGCCATCGTCAGTGTGCCAGCGCTGGGGAAATCAGGTCTCGAAGGGCGCAAGGCGCTCACGGCGTATGCGGTGCAAGAGGTCTACGACGGTGTGTTCGCTTATTTCCCCAGTGCCGAACATCCGCAGCCGCGCCCGCTCGATGTGCCGACCGATCTTCTGGATCCGGCCAATGCTTCGTTTCTCTGTACCGGTGTGTGGGATTGCAACTACCGGTATGCCATTGAGAACATTGTCGATCCGATGCACGGCAGTTTCCTGCATGCCGATACATTTACGCTGGCCTATGGTTCCACGACCGACAAGATTGAAATTGAAACAACACCGCGGGGTTTCGTCGTCCAGCGTGCCGCGCAGCGCGGCATTAATTTCGACTGGGTCGAGATGATTACCAATAGCTCGTTCATGCATGCCCGCGTGATTATTCCGTATCCGGTCTCGGGCGGCCCCGGCGGCCATATGCTGGTCGTGCCCAGCGTGACACCCGTGGATGAGTTGCATTCACGGATATTCTTCTGGCGCACACGCAAGGTATCCGGCGTCGAACGTGAATTATGGCGCTTTCTGTTCCGCAGTACATTTGAGGCGCGTCATTGGACCGTCCTCGAACAGGACCGCGAAATGCTCAGTTCCATCCCGGACGATGCCCGCACGCGAGAGCTGCTCTATCAGCACGATGGCGGCGTGGTGCGCATGAGGGACACCTTGACACAGCAGGCGCGCCGGCAGATGGAGGCGGAGACCAGCACCGAAAGTGCGGCCCATTGAGTCCGGCCCAGCCGCCATGCTGACCGGTCGAACCATCGTCATCACGGGAGCGGCCCGCGGCGTCGGGCGCGCGATTGCGGTGGCCTGTGCACGCCATGGAGCGCGTCTTATCCTGGGCGACATCCTCGAGGATCAGGGCCGGCGGACCGCCGCCGAGATTGCGGCCAGCGGTGCCTCAGTGCGTTTCGCGCCGCTCGACCTGGAAGACCCCGCCTCCATTGAGCGCTTCGGCCGTGATATCGGCGCGCAGGAAGGTGCGATCCACGGTCTGGTCAACAATGCCGCCATCGCGACCAATGTCGGCGGTGCGCCGTTCGAATCCATCGACATGGATCTTTGGGATTGCGTCATGCGGGTCAATATCCGGGGCACCTGGCTTGTGACACGCGCGATGAGCCCCCTGTTCCGAGCGGGCGAACACGGACGGATCGTCAACCTGGCCTCCGATACGGCCCTATGGGGGCCGCCGCGGCTGCTGGCCTACGTCGCCAGTAAAGGCGCTGTGATATCGATGACCCGCTCGCTGGCCCGCGAACTCGGTCCGCGCGGCATCGGCATCGTGGCGATCGCCCCGGGGTTGATGCGAAATGAAGCCACGGAATACGTGCCGCCGGAACGTCACCAGCACTACGAGCAGGGCAGGGCGGTGCCAGGGCCTCAGTTCCCCGAGGACATCGTGGAGATCGTGGTGTTCGCGCTCACGGCGGCGGCACTGCCGCTCACCGGCCAGGTCCTGCCGGTCAACGCCGGATTTGTCTACACCTGACGGCTCAGGCTGCAGAGCTTGCCCCGGAAGTGCGGCCAGCGCGCGCTCGCTGCAACGGCCGGGTGGTTGCCAGCAGTGCCACCTGTTTGGCGGCCGCACAGGCGGAATCGATGTGTCGATGCGTCGCATCGCGAGCAGCGATGGGGTTGCGTGCCTGAATGGCCGCTACAATCTCGTTGACCTCGTGCAGACAAAGCGCCCCCCAACCCTCGTACTGCAGGGCGCGCGCACGCAGGAAATTCAGCCGGGACACCAACCGGTAGACGATCTCGACCAAGACGGCATTGCCACAGCTATCCAGGAAAATGCTGAACAGCTGGTTCGTGGCCACCAGTTGCTCGATCGCCGAATCGTTCGCCAGCGCGCGACCCAGATTGGCGGCGGCACGGCGCACCGCTTCCAGGTCCTCCGGCTTGGCGCGTTCGACGAAGCGATAAACCGCCTCGCTGGTGAGCATGGCCCAGACGTCGTGAATGTCCTCGATTTCCTGCCATCCGAGTTTGGCGACCGAAGGGCCGCGATTGGGAATGAGCTCGATGAGCCGCTCACCTTCCATGATGCGCAGCGCCTCGCGCAGCGAGGCCCGGCTGATGCCGAGGCTCAGGCAGAGCGATGCCTCGACCAGTTTCTGCCCGGGTTTGAGCTCACCATTCATGATCATGCTTCGCAGGCTTTTCAGGGACTGCTCGATCACCGATAACTGCTGAGGGGGCGGCACGAGGTTCTTGCCGTCAGATTTGGTCTTTTTCATAGTCTCGAAATCCATCCCGCCGCGGGCGCTGAGCGAAGCCGCTCAATTATCACCCAGCCAGGCGGCTGTTGACACGACAAACTTTGTCAGACAATACTTTGCTGCGAAATCGGCTCTCCGATAGCTTCCGATTTCCGATATTTCAACCCCGAGGTGGACCGAGTGCAATATTCGCGCGCCGAGGCGAAGCAATGGGCCGCTGCGCATTGGCGCGGCGTCTGTAACGTCATCATGCCGAGTTTCAGCGTAGATTTGCAGCGCCTGAATGAAGCGGCGATACGGCATGACGTTCGGCGCAACATCGAACTGGGATTCTGGGGCGCGCTGCTGGTGTCGGAATGCGGCACGACACTCGACGAATACCGCCGCTTCATGGAAATTGCGGTCGATGAAGCCAAAGGGCGCCACCATTTTCTGATCCACGGCACCTTCGATACCCGCGAGCAGATCATCGCCATGGCGAAAGCCGGTGAGGCCATCGGTGTCACCGGCATCCTGCTCGGTCACCCGAACTCCTTCTACCCACGCAGCGAGGATGAACTCTACGGGCATCTCTCCGGCGTGGCGAATGCCACCCAGCTTGCGGTCTGCCTCTTTGCCACGGTGCAGATGAATCTCGGCCGGCTGCACCCCAGCGGCTATCCCCCCAAAGTGCTGCTGCGCTGCGCCGGCATTCCCAATGTGGTCGCCGTCAAATACGAAGTCGGCCGCCCGGGGATCGCCGGCGATCTCGAGTTCTGGAAAATGATCCGTGGCACCGGCCTGCTGTTCTCCGATCCGCTCGAGGCCCACTCACCCCTGACGGTTGAAATGTTTGGGCAACAGTGGATGGGAACGAGCAATTACGAATACTGGGGCGGCGCAGTGCCCGAGTATTTCAAGCTGCTGCTCGAGGGCAAGAGCGAACGGGCCATGGAGATTTACTGGCGCATCAATCCGGCCCGACAGGCTCGGGTGGCGATCCAGACCACCTTCGCGGGTGCCAACTTCATCCATCGGTATCTGTGGAAATATCAGGGTTGGCTGCATGGCTACAATGGCGGCCCGATGCGCCAGCCGGTCATGAAGCTCAATGATTCGCAGATGCGCACCGTGCGCGAGCCCTTGCTGAAATCGGGATTCAAGCTTGCCGATGAGGATGCGCTCGACTTCTATCGCGGTCGCAATCCGCTTGACTGAAGCGGCATGGCCCGACTTCTGACCCATGATGATGTGCGCGCGCTCGTGAACATGAGCGACGCCATCGAGGCTATGGAAGCGGCGTTCGCCGAGGAGGGCGCCGGAGCGGTGCTGCTGCCACCGCGGATCAACATGAAGGCCGGACGTGGCTGGCTGCGGATAGGTCCGGTGGCACTGGAACGCTCCGGCTGGATGGGGTTCAAGGCCATGAATCTCGTGCCGGGCCAGGGAGTGCGCTACCAGGTCCATCTTTACCGAATCGAATCGGGCGAATTGCTCGCCATCATGGATGCGCAGCACTTGACGACTCTGCGCACGGGGGCGACCAGTGCCGTGGCGACCCGTAGGCTCGCGCAGCCCGGTGCGGCCGTGGTGGCGCTATTGGGTTCGGGGGTCGAGGCGCAGGCACAGCTCGAGGCCATGCAGGCGGAGGGGCGTGTGGCATCGGCGCGCGTCTTCAGTCCGACGGCCGCCAACCGGCAACGTCTGGCTGAAGACTTCCGACGTCGGCACGGCATGCAGATCGCCGCTGTCGCCTCGGCAGAGGAGGCAGTCGAGGGCGCGCAGATCGTGCTGGCAGCGGTGAAATCCTCCGAGCCGGTCCTCATGGGTCGCTGGCTGCGACCAGGCATGCACGTGAACTCGGTCGGAACCGCGCGTCGGGACCAACGCGAGATCGATCAGGACACCTTCGCGCGCAGCGCCCGCATCGTGGTGGACACGCGCGAAGGCGTGTTTGGCGAGGCAGGAGACGCCGTTGCGGCCAAAGAGATCGTCGGCGGTCAGCCGGTGCACGAGCTGTCTGAGCTGGTATCGGGAAAAGCCACCGGTCGGGTCGATGCCGATGAGATCACGCTGTTCAAATCGGTGGGCACCGGCATCCAGGACATCGCGCTTGCGGCTGTGATATACCAGCGCGCACAGCAACGCGATGTCGGCCAACCGATGGGCGTATTTCCTTATCTGAAGAAGAGCTGATGCGCCATGGCAGCCAAAGCACTCTCGCCGGTCGAGTACCTCAGACAGCACAGCGCCGATGCCGCCACGGCCTTTCAGGCGCTGCGCAAGGCGGTCATGGCCTCCGGACCCCTGGATGCAAACACCTGCGAGCTCATCACGCTGGGTGCTTTGGTGACCTGTGAAAGCGAGTCGAGCTTCAAGACCCATGCGCGGCGCCTCAAGCGTGACGGCATCCCGTTGATGGCGATGCGCCAAGCGGTGCTGGTGACCTTTGGGGCGTCGACTACCTTTGCGCAGGTCAACGCCGGGTTGCAATGGATCGATGATGTGGCTGCGGAGGCGGATTGAGTCGACGTGAGTACCTATGTACTGCAGAAGCTCATCCGTGAGATCAACCGTAATCCGGACATTCGCGCGCGGTTCCTGCAATCCCCGCAAAGCGTGGTCACTGGATCGGACTTGTCAGAAGAAGAAGCGAGCGCATTGCTGGCAAGAGACTTCGGGGCCTTGTACCGACTCGGTGTGCACGGACTGCTGCTGCGCCCCTTTTCCATCCTGCACGGGCAATCCGAGTCCGATTACCTGCTCGCGATCCGCGCCGGCGGATCCCAATGACGATCGCCTTTGCCTGCGCCATGGGTCATGCGCCCGGAATCCTCGCCTGGACCGATGCGGCGCCGGTGGCACAGAAAGATCGGCTGTACGCTGCCTTCGATGAACTGCGCGCTCGCCTGGAAGCAGCCCGGCTCGATGCGCTGATCGTCTTCACTGCGGAACACTGGGCGAATTTTTTCCTGGATCACATGAGTGCCTTTTGCGTCGGGGTGGCCGGGCACTTCGATGGGCCCATCGAGCCCTGGTTGAAAATTCCCAAGGTTGCGATTCCCGGCGATGAGCAGCTCGCGCGAGCGATTCTCACGGCGTGCTACGACAATGAGCTGGAGCCCTCGTTTGCGCAGGAAATGCACTTCGATCACGGCACGATGACGCCGCTGCATTTCCTGACCCCGGAAATGAAACTGCCAGTGGTACCCATTGTCATCAACACCCTGGCGCCGCCATTCCCATCGGCCAGGCGCTGCCTGAAACTGGGGCAAGTCGTGGGCAATCTGCTGCGGGATTCGAACCGGCGCGTGGGGATGGTGGCCACCGGCGGCATGTCGCATGACCCGGGAGAGCGTAACCACGGCACCATCGATTCGGACTTTGATTGCCAGTTTCTTGAACACATGAGAGCAGGGGACCTGGAGGCACTGGGCCGATATTCCAGCGCGTCGCTAGCGGCGGCCGGCACCGGCGCTGTGGAACTGCTCAACTGGATTGCGCTGGCCGGTGCGCTGCAGAGCTTTCGCGGCCACCTGTTGTCCTATGAGCCGGTGAAGCCCTGGGCAACCGGCATCGGCGCGATGGCCTTTGAACTATCGCTGTGATGCGTGGAATCCACGTATGCCCATTCGAATAACAGTCGATTCCGTGAAGTGTCAGGCCTATCGCCGCTGTGTGGCGGTGGCGCCCGCCGTATTCGGCATCGGGGCGGACGGCAAGGCCGAGGTGCTGCATTCAGCGGATACTGCCGCGGAGATTATTCTGAAGGGGGTGAGAAGCTGCCCCTATCGCGCCATAACGGCCGTCGATGAGGACACTGGCGAACAGCTGTTTCCGCCGGTCAGAAAGTCCAATAATCCGCAGAGCTGAAGAGCAGTCATCGCCTGGAGGGATCCGTGGAACATCAACGATTCGACTATTCGCCGATCGCGCGACGTCAACCGATCCGACTGCCCGGTGGTGCGCGCATTGCGGTCTGGATCGTGCCCAACATCGAGCACTTTCACTACGACAAGCCTGCCATGTCGCTGACGCCGATGACCTCGTCGCTCAAACCTGACGTGCTCAACTATGCCTGGCGTGACTATGGCGCGCGCGTGGGTATCTGGCGGTTGATGGAGATCCTGGAAAGACAGGGCTTCAAAGCGACCGCGGCGATCAACTCCGAGGCCTGCCTGCGCTATCCGCAGATTGTCGAGGAGGGCAATCGCCTGGGTTGGGAATGGATGGCGCATGGAGAGAATAACTCCTCGCTATTCACGGGGATGCCGGAAGACGTGGAAGAGAAGGTCATTCGAGGTGTTCTCGATACGATTGCCAAAAGCACCGGCAAGCGCAGCCGGGGGTGGCTGGCGCCGGCGTTGACCGAGACCGACAACACACTGGATATCCTCGCCAACCAGGGCATCGAATACGTTGCCGACTGGTGCAACGATGAACAGCCTTATCGGATGAAGACCCGCCAGGGTTCCATTGTTGCGCTGCCTTATACGCTCGAACTCGGGGACATACCGATATTCCTCATGCACGGCGGCACCGGCGATGACTTCTACCGGATCGTTACCGATCAGTTTGACACGCTGTACGAAGAGGGCGCGCGCAATCCCCGCATGCTGTGTCTGTCACTGCATCCGTTCCTGGTGGGACATCCGTATCGGGCGCGGCATCTCGAGCGCGCACTGGCTTATATCCGGCAGCGTGAGGCGGTTTGGGCCGCCACGGGCGGGCAGATCGTAGATTGGTACCTGGGCCAGGAGAAATCGACTTAACGCGCGGTGCTGGATCCTGAGGCTTCCAGCAGCCAACGCGCATGCGCCGTGAGAATCTCATCGCCTCCGACGAATCCCATCAGCTGAATGCCCAGTGGAAGATCCTCGACGGTCAGCACCGGCAAGTTGTAGGTGGGAGCGCCAATGGCCGATGAGGCATCATTGTACCAGGGGGTGCCGACCGGGGGCAGACCGCGTTGACCGGCGCCGATATGGGCCAGCGTCACAAATCCGTCGACTTTGCTGGCCAGGGCGCCATGCCATTCACGCAGGCGATCGCGCGCGTCCAGTGCGCGCTGATAGTCGGCCAAGGTCATCCGCTCGGCTTTGCGCAGATGTCCCAGGATGCCATCGCTGATGAGGCCGGGCCGTACCTCGTTCAAGGCTCGCAGCGGCCAGCGCAATTCCCAGGCCAGGATGTCGAAGAAAAACTCCGGCGTGCGTGCGGTAGCCTCCTCGTAGGCAGTGAGCTCTGCGGAGGCCGCGGGTTCGACAATTTCTACGCCGCTCGCCGGGAGCTCGCGCAGCCACTTGTCAAAGGCCTCCTTCGAGGCCTCATCGGTCTTGGGCCAGCCGCATGTGTACTGACGCGCGAGGCGCGTGGGGCGCTGTGGCGAAGGGACTTGTGCGCCGCCTGCCAGTGGCGCAAAGCCGGGATCGCCACCGACCACGGAGGCAATATGATGCGCCGCCTGCCAGGTATCGCTGAGGCTACCGCTCAGAAAGCCGAGGTGATTGAGACTGGGCGTGATCTCGACGCCACCGTAACGGTTGAGCGCGCCAAAGCTCGGCTTCATGCCGAGGACGCCGCAAATCGAGGCGGGGCGTATCACGGAGCCACGTACCTGACTGCCGGTGGCCAGCGGCAGCATGCCAGCGGCCACCGCCGCGGCCGATCCGGACGAAGAGCCGCCGGGCGTGTGCGCCGTGTTCCAGGGATTCAACGTCGCAGCCGGCAGCGCCATGGTCAGCTCGGTGGTGGTGGTTTTTCCCACGATGACGGCGCCGCCGCGTCTGAGTGCATCGACATGGGCCGCATCGATCGACGCCACGTTATCGCTGAAGAGCCTGCTGTTGACTCGTGTGTGCCAGCCGCAGACATCAAAGCAGTCTTTAATTCCAACCGGTAGGCCATCGATTGGCGCCAGCGGTGTACGGCGGCGCCAGCGTTCCGTGGCAGCGTCGGCGGCGATGCGCGCGCCCTTGAGGTCGAGTTCGACGAACGCGTGAATCTGCGGTTCCAGCGCCTCGATGCGTTCCAGACACCGCTCCAGGTACGCACGGGGCGTATCGGTGCCACCTTCGAAGTCGCGCGTGGCCTCACTGAAAGACAGGAACCGGGCCTGGCGTGGATCGTAGCTCACGGTAATGCCAGGGCCAGCTGACGGCGCGTTCGGAGCGGCAAAGGTTGGGTCACGCGGAGTCCTGAGTTGCGGGCGGCCGAGATAGTTTAAACGGCGGATGGGTGCGTGTATTGCGTTGACAATGGGAGGGTGCTGGTGAAATATCACATGCATCTCAATCGGCTCCGGGTCTTCCGGGAAGAGTGGGCGATTGCGTGATGACTTTCGAGTTGGTGCAACAAAGCGGCAATCGGCGCGCCCAGGTTCCTGTCGACACCGTGGTGATCGCCGGCTGGACAGGACGCGATGCGGCGGCCGTGGAAGAGCACATCACGGAGCTCGAAAAACTCGGTGTCAAGCGGCCGACCTCGATTCCGATGTTCTATCCGGTGGCCAGCGCCCGACTGACCACGCACGATCACATCGAGGCGTTGGGAAATGAGTCGAGCGGGGAAGTGGAGTTTGTCCTGCTACAGCACGAGGGGCGACTCTGGGTCAGTGTCGGTTCGGACCATACCGACCGCCGCGTCGAGACTTATAACATCTGCGTGTCAAAACAAATGTGCGACAAACCGGTCGCCTCTACCTGGTGGGCGCAGGACGAAGTCCAGGCCCATTGGGATCGCCTGAGACTGCGCTCTTATATTGGCCTCGGGGCCGAGCGCGCGCTCTATCAAGACGGATCGGTCGCTGCGATGCTCGAACCAGCGACTCTGCTGGCGCGATACCGTCAGGCTGGCGGGACCTTCGGCGATGGGATGCTGATGTTTTGCGGTACGCTTCCGGCCCAGGGCGGCATTCGTCCTGCGCCGCATTTTTCGTTCGAATTGGAAGATCCCGTGGCAGGCCGCATCATCCGACACGGCTATGGCATATCCTGCCTGCCGCTGCCGTCGTAATTCGGTTCGGAGTCGGAGTCCGCTATGCCCATGAATAAGCCGCATCTCGAATTTCATCGCCTGGACCTGGATTCCGGTTGGGAAACCATGGCGGGGTACCCGCCGACTATCAAACAGAAAGTTCTCGCGAGTGATCTGGATGAACGTCGCAAGATGGGCAGCCGCACGCGTTTGCTCCGTTTCGATCCCGGGGCCTTCACGACGGCACCGTTTGTCCACGATCATTGGGAAGAGGTCTATCTGCTCTCGGGCGATCTGGCCGTCGGCAGTGACCAGCAGGGTAAGGGCGGAGAGTCGTTCCAATCACCGACGTATGCCTGCCGGCCCCCGGGGGCATTCCATGGACCCTTCAGCTCCAAGCACGGCTGCACGCTGTACGAGATCCACTACTACGACGAGAGCAAGCCGGCGCGAGTGGGTTCCGGCGCCGGCTGATCCCCGAGCCGCCATTCAAATTCGACGCGGACTGAGCATTGCCTCGCAATAAAGGCGATGCTATAAAGGTTGGATCATCCTACCTTTGGTCGCGCATGCCCCTGACCGCCCCCACGCGCTCCCCCACACTGGCCACTCAGATCGCCAGGCAACTGCAAGCCCGCATTGTTGCCGGCGATTGGCCGGTGGGCAGCCGAATCCCGGTGGAAGCGGAACTCATGAAGGCACTGGGTGTGAGCCGCAATACCTTGCGCGAAGGCGTGCGTTCGCTGGTGCACGTGGGGCTGCTTGAATCGCGCGTCGGCGATGGCACCTATGTGCGTGCCTCCAGTGAATTGGAAGCACCCCTCATGCGGCGCGCCCAGCGCGCCGGCACCGTGGATGCCATCGAATTCCGTTCGGTACTCGAACGCGGCGCGGCCCGACTGGCGGCAGCGCGCCGCAGTTCGGCAGACATCGCCACGTTGCGGGCATTGTTACAGCGCCAGCGCGAGGCGGGCCTTGCCGGCAATCGCGAAGCCTATGCTCAGGCTGACAGCGCACTACACAGCGCGGTACTCGCCTGCAGCGGCAATGCGCTGCTGAGTGAAGTCTATTCGCATCTAGGTGGCGCTTTGAAACTCGCCGTGAGCCCCGAGCTCTGGGATCGCGCACTGGCGTTGCGAGAAATCAATCTGCACGCGGCGCTGGTTGACGCCATTGCCGCGGGCGATGAGGAAGCCGCGGAATCTGCCGCCAGTCGATTGATCGATGCCTTGCAGGCCACCGTGCTGGGAGGCGAGGCGCGCGGCGCTCGGCCGCAAGTGGCCAAAGCCACGAGCCGCGCGCGCTGAATCAATTCGCGAGGTCCTGCTAATGTCGACCATACTTCGAGAACTGGGCAATCCGCCGGCGCCCGCATCGGCCTTCACGCGACTGGCCAATGGGCAGCAGCTGGAGGACATCGTCAAGCCCGCCGAAGGGATTGTCTCGCGACGCATCTTCGCGGATCCTGAGGTGTTTGCGATGGAGCAGGAGCGCATCTTCGGTCGCGCCTGGTTCTTCATCGGACACGAATCAGAAATCCCCAAGCGCGGTGATGTCATCACGCGTCAGTGCGGCCTCGATCCGGTGCTGCTGCTGCGGGATGAGGCGGGCGTCGTGCGGGCTTTTCTTAACTCCTGCCGCCATCGGGGCATGCGCCTGTGCCGCACCGATCGCGACAACGTGCGCCTGTTTCGCTGTCCCTATCACGGCTGGTCGTATAGCACCAATGGGGCCCTGCTGGCGGCCGCGGGTGAGCATCACTACGGGGAGGGAGAGCTCGATCGAGCCGCGCTCGGCCTGATTCCGGTAGCGCGACTGGGTGCTTATCACGGCCTGGTGTTTGGAACCTGGGACCCGAACGCCCCTTCGCTGGATGAATGGCTGGGCGATATGCGTTGGTACATGGATATCATTTTCGGCCGCACGGGTGAGATCGAATTCGTCGGTGTACCGCAGGTGTGGGAGGTGGATTGCGCGTGGAAATTCGCCACCGATAATTTCACCGACAACTTTCACGTCTTCTACGCACATCAGAGCCTGGTGGAACTCGGCATGTTGCCGACGGATCCGGATTTTGCCTGTCACGGCAACATGGTGACCCTCAATAACGGGCATATCCTGCACTTCGTCCAGGGCGCGCCCGATGATGCGTATCAAGGTATGGGTCTGCCAAAGGCCCTGTGGCCACGCTTTGCCCAGAACCTGACGCCGACTCAGGCCACCATCGCGCAAAAGTACGGCTACAGTGCAGGCACCATGTGGCCGAACTTTCACTGGCTGCAGCTGGTCACTGCGGGTGACATGGAAGCGAAGCCGGTGGGCATCCTCAACCTGCGGCTGGAAATCCCGATCACGCCGACCCGGACGCGCATGTTTTCCTGGTTTGCCATCGATAAGGAAGCCGCTCCTGAATATCGCAAGCTCTCCTACGAAACCTACGTTCGAACCTTTGGTCCCGGTGGAATCTTCGATCAGGACGATATGGAGAACTGGGAGGAGTGCACCGCCGCGGCACGCGGACCGGTGGCAAAACGCCATGCGCTGCACCACAAGATGGGTCTGCATCGCGCGCCGGATAAGAGTTGGCCAGGGCCGGGAATCGCCTATCAGGATAGCTACGGCGAAATGACGCACCGCGCGTGGTACGCCGAATGGCTGCGGAGCATGAGCCGTCCGCTGGCGGATGGGACCCCGAGAGCCCCGCGATGAGCGCGGCTGTGTCTGCCGAACCGCTCGAACACTGCCGACCTGGGACGGCACTTTACGGCGAGATTGTGGAATTTCTCTACCGGGAAGCAGAGCTGCTGGACTCGAGCCGGTTCAGCGACTGGCTCGCGCTGTTCGCCGAGGACATCCATTACATCATGCCGGTGCGCACGACCGAGTTTCTATCGGGCGGCGCGGGATTCCAGGAAGTCTCCTTCTTCGACGATAACTTCCAGTCGCTGCGAACCCGGGTGCGCCGCCTCGAGACGGACTCAGCCTGGGCGGAAACCCCGCCATCGCGCACGCGGCACTTTGTCAGCAATGTTCTGGCGGCCCCTGGAAGTGCCGCCGGGGAGTACGCGATCACGCTGAATTTCATCATCACACGCAGCCGCGGGGATCAGGGTTATCAGTTTTTCACGGGGCGTCGTGAGGACACCTTGCGCCGCGAGGCGTCCGGACAGCTGCGGATTGCCCGGCGACGGATACTGGTCGACCAGACGGTGATCACTGCGACCAACCTGAGTATCCTTTTCTAGATTCAAGGAGCATCGATCATGGGATGGTTAGACGGCCAGGTGGCGTTGATTACGGGCGGCGGATCGGGCATCGGCCGGGCGGTCGTGGATCGATACGTCGAAGAGGGCGCGCGACTGGGCGTGGTGGATATCGTCGAGGATCGGCTCAAGGAGCTCAAGGCCGAGTACGGCGACCGGATCTGCGGCATCCAAGCGGATGTCACCACGCTCGAAGGCAATGAACGGGCCGTGAGGGACACCGTTGCTGCCTTCGGCAAGATCGATATTTTTCTGGCCAACGCCGGACTCGGCGATGCATTCCGCGAGCTGGTCGATATCCCGCCGGGTGATGTCCAGAAAGTCTACAAGGAAATCTTCGACCTCAACGTCATGGCGGTCATCTTAGGCTCACGCGTGGTCGTTCCTGAGCTGCTGAAGACCAATGGTTCCATTATCGTGACGCTATCGAATTCTTCCTTCTATCCGGATGGCGGCGGTGTCATGTACATCGCCAGCAAACATGCGGCACTGGGCATTGTTCGCCAGCTCGCGCACGAATACGCGCCCTTTGTGCGTGTGAACGGCGTCTCCCCGGGAGCGACCAAGACCGACATTCGGATGCCGGCCTCCTTTGGGCTGGACGACAAGGGCCAACGCATCCGTACCCACACTCACCCGTCCAACAAAGATGCCGCGGTGGAAGCGGTCACTCCGCTGCGCTTACACGCGGAGCCTCGTGATCACGCGGGCGCTTTCGTACTGCTGGGTTCCCGCCGCGATTCCAAAGCGATGACCGGCACCGTGATCGAATCCGAGGCGGGCCTGGGTGTACGCGGGCTGCGCCGTGTGCGCGGTGGCGATGATCTGAAAGAGCGAGTGCTGGGCAAGAAGCCGTGATCGTACTCGTCACCGGTCACCGCGGGCGGCTGGGGGCAGCCATCGCGGACGCGCTCACGAGTGGTGGCTACGAGGTACGGGGATTCGATCTCGCCGACGGCGGTGACGTCCTCGACAGCGAGGCGGTGCGTCGAGCCGCGCAGGGTGTGACCTCGATCGTGCATATCGCAGGCATTGCCGGAGATCGTCCGGCGCGCCCGGCGGATATCATGGCCGTGAACTTGCTCGGCACGTGGAACGTGCTGCTGGCGGCGGAAGCGGCCGGAATCGGCCGGGTCGTGTACTTCTCTTCTGGCAAGGCGCTCGGCATGCTGGAGCGCGATCCTGACTATTTACCCATCGATGATGCGCACCGCGGCTTGCCCTCGCTGCCTTACGCATTGTCCAAGTGGCTGGCCGAGGAAATGTGCGCCGCCTTTACGGCCCGCAGCGGCATCGACACCCTGTGTCTGCGGCCGGTGCAGGCATTTGACGAGCGGTCATACGCGATTGCGATGGCGGGACCTGCATGGACGCCCGGTGCGAAGGGCTGCTGGCCCCTGGGTGTACACGTTGACATCCGCGACGTCGCTGTTGGCGCGCGGGCGGCGCTCGAATGCGAGGCGAGGGGGCATCATCGGATGCTGTTGGCGGGTGTTGACATCGCATCCCGCCAGCCGACGCTGGAACTGGTGGCCTCCATTCTGCCCGCTGTTCCCTGGCGCGGTGGCGAGGAATACGTGCGCGACCCGTATCGCTCGCTGGTGGATTGCACTCATGCCCGGCAGATTCTGGGATGGTCCCCGCGCCATGCCTGGCCCGGCCGCACTTCAGACGTAGCGCGAAACGTCGCCGCGAAATGATTCGATATGCGTGCGCATGGCGCTCTCGGCGCGCGGCGCGCCGTGTTTTATATGCGCCTGCTAGGCTGTGGGCGCCGAGTTGACTTGGAGACTTCAAATAGTCGACTTGGAGTGCAATTTCAGCTACAGCGAGGCATCAACTCACCAGTGATGAGGCGACTTGCCGCGGCCAGTGCCATTGGCACCACGCTTGAGTGGTACGACTTCGCCGTCTACAACCTCATGGCGGCCCTGGTCTTCAACAAGGTATTCTTTCCCTCATTCGATCCGCTGGCCGGAACGCTGCTGGCGTTTTCGACGTACGCAGTCGGCTATATCTCGCGGCCGCTGGGCGGGTTTCTATTCGGTCGGCTTGGAGATCGGCGCGGCCGTCGCTTCGTGCTCGTCGTTACCCTAATTCTCATGGGCGTCGCGACGGGGCTGATGGGTGTGTTGCCGACCTATCAAAACTGGGGCATCTGGAGTACCACCCTGCTCGTCGCGCTGCGCTTCTTGCAGGGTGCCGCCATTGGCGGGGAGTGGGCGGGCGCCGTTCTGCTATCAATGGAACATGGTGCTTCGTACCGGCGAGGTCACAATGCCTCCGCTGCGCAGGTCGGACCTGCCTGCGGCACCATCTTGGGCACCGCTGTCATCGCCGCGATCACAGTTGGACTCAGCCCGGCTGCCTTCGAATCCTGGGGCTGGCGTATACCGCTCTGCTTGAGTCTAATCCTCGTCATCTTCGGGTTATGGTTGCGGCGCGGTGTGGAGG
>JBAUYT010000092.1:0-6912 GCA_049584935.1 Steroidobacteraceae bacterium | reverse complement strand
GCGCCTACCCGCTGCGCGCTGCAGGCGGATCGGCTCGGGACGTAGCCACACCTGATCTTCGACCAGGCGTACCGGGTAAGTGGTCACCGAAAGATCCGCATCCTCCAGGCAGCGACCCGTGGTGAGTGTGAAATGCTGCTTGTAGATTGGCGAGGCGACCACCAGTTCGCCGCCGATATCCCCGACGATGCCGCGAGAGAGCACATTGGCGCCGCTCGCCGGGTCATGGTTGTCCAGCGCGTAGACGCGGTCGTCGACGCGGAACACCGCGATCTGCTTGCCCTTGAGGTCGACACAGACACCGGTATGGGGAAGGATATCGTCAAACTCGCACACGCAGTTCCACCGCGCTGCGCTTTTCACGCCGTCTCTCCAGACAACGCGCGGCCTGAGCGCCGCTCATCGGCCGTGGCAGGCCGGATCTGGCCGCGCTCCTGGATGAAGACCACATTGTTGTCAGTCCGATCGCTATTGACGAAATGCCGGAATCGCCTCAGGGTCGCCGGCTCTGCGATGGCCTTCTTCCATTCGCACTCGTAACCATTGACCAGGCGTGCCATATCGGCCTCGAGTTCCGCGCCGATCCCGAGGCGATCCTCGCATACGACCTGCCTTAGATACTCGAGGCCGCCCTCCAGGTAGTCCAGCCAGGTCGCAGTTCGTTGCAGGCGGTCGGCGGTGCGGATGTAGAACATCAGAAACCGGTCGATGTACCGCACCAGCGTAGCCTTGTCGAGGTCCAAAGCGAGCAGATCGGCGTGGCGCGGTCTCGTGCCACCATTGCCACAGACGTACAGTGCCCAGCCTTTTTCGGTCGCAATTACGCCTACGTCCTTGCCTTGTGCTTCGGCGCATTCGCGCGTGCAGCCGGACACCGCGAGTTTGATTTTGTGCGGGGCACGCAGACCCTTGTAACGGTGTTCCAGCTCGATCGCGAGAGCGACGCTGTCCTGCACCCCATAGCGGCACCAAGTCGAGCCGACGCAGGATTTGACCGTTCGCATAGCCTTGCCGTAGGCATGACCGGACTCGAAGCCGGCCTCAATCAGAGCCTTCCAGATCAGCGGCAGCTGATGTAGCTGCGCGCCGAACAGGTCAATGCGCTGGCCGCCGGTGATCTTGGTGTAAAGACTGAACTCCTTGGCGACCTGGGCGATGACCATGAGCCTATCCGGCGTGATCTCCCCACCCGGGATGCGCGGGACTACGGAATAGGTGCCATCCTTCTGCATGTTGGCGAGAAAATAGTCATTGGTGTCCTGCAGCGGTGCCTGAGTCGGCCGCAGTATGAATTCATTCCAGCACGAGGCGAGAATCGATGCGATCGCAGGCTTGCAGATGTCGCAACCGCGACCCTTGCCGTGCCTGCTGATCACGTCCTCGAAGGTTTTGATCTCACCAACGCGCACCAGATGAAACAGCTGTTGACGTGAATACGTAAAGTGCTCGCAGAGGTGTCTGTCGACCGCGATTCCTTTGCGCGCCAGCTCGGCGTGGAGGACCTGAGTGACCAGAGGCCCGCAACCGCCACAGGAGCTGGCTGCCCGGGTTGATTTTTTGAGGGCCCCGAGCGTGGTGCAGCCCGAACCCACAGCGGCGCAGATCGCGCCTTTGGTGACGTTGTTGCACGAGCAGATCTGCGCCGTCGCCGGCAGCGCACCAACCCCCGCGACAGCCGAAGTCTTGCCGCCCTCAAGCGCCGGCAGGATCAACTCCTCGGGCCGCTCCGGCAGCGGCATGCCATTCAGCATCATCTGCAGCCAGGTTCCATAGTCCTCGGCGTCGCCCACCAGAATGCCGCCGAGTAGACGTTGGCCGTCTTCGCTGACGACGAGCTTCTTGTAGTGCTGCTTGCGCTCGTCCACGAAGGAGTAGGCACGCGCGCCCGGTACTGCGCCGTGCGCGTCCCCGAGCGAGGCGACGTCGACGCCCAGGAGCTTGAGCTTGGTGCTCAAGTCGGCGCCGCGGAAGAGCGCTTGCTCATCACCCCGCAACTGCGCCGCGGCGATCTGCGCCATCTGGTAGCCGGGCGCCACCAGGCCGTAGATCTTGCCGCCCCAGAGCGCACATTCACCGACTGCATAGATTTTCGCATCCGAGGTCTGGCAGTGGTCGTCGATGACGATGCCGCCGCGTTCACCGACTGCCAAGCCGGCGTGGCGGGCGAGTTCGTCGCGAGGTCGGATGCCGGCCGAGAACACAATCATGTCCGCGGGCAGTTCGCTGCCGTCAGAGAATTTCAATACATGAGTGGTGTTGTCGCCAGCGGCGATCTCCACGCTGCTCTTGCCCGTGTGGACTTTCACGCCCAATGCCTCGATTCTCGCTCGCAGAACGCGGCCAGCACCCTCATCGAGCTGCACGGCCATCAGCCGGGGCGCGTATTCGACCACGTGCGTATCGAGTCCCAGATCCTTTAGCGCCTTCGCAGCCTCCAGACCAAGAAGGCCGCCGCCGATGACAACGCCGGTCTTGCCGGTCGCACTGGCTCGGCGGATCGCTTCCAAGTCCTCGATCGTGCGATAGACGAAGCAGTTCGGCCGATCGCGGCCCGGTACCGCGGGTACAAACGGGTATGAGCCGGTCGCCATGACCAGGCGGTCGTAGTCGAACAACTGGCCACTGCTGGCGCGAACCTGGCGGCGCTCCCGGTCGATGGCCACGGCGCGATCGGCAAGATGCAGGCTGATACCTGTGCGTTCGAAGAAGTCAGGCTCGACCAGTGACAGCTCCCGTGCCGTCTTACCGGAAAAGAACGAAGTCAGGTGCACGCGGTCGTACGCCGCGCGCGATTCCTCGCACAGCACCGTGATTTCGCACTGCCAGGCACCTTTGACATGAAGCTCCTCCAGCAACCGCTGGCCCACCATGCCATTGCCTATGACGACAAGCTTCATAGAAATACCTCGCTAATCCGCTTGCACGTTCGGCGCATCGAGAGCCAATTCGGCATCCCGAGGCAACGCCCATGCAAGCCTTTGTTGGTGCAGCGCGCCCACCGATAGGAAAGCCAGAGCGGCCAAAGCGCCAAAGGTGGCAAAGCCTGCCTGGTAGCTGCCGGTGCTTTCCTTCGCCATCGCCATGACTACCGGCAAGTAAAAGCCGCCAATGCCGCCGGCGGCGCCGATGATTCCGGTCATCACTCCGGTCTTGCCCTTCCATCGATGCGGCACCAGCTGGAACGTGGCACCGTTGCCCAGACCGAAGCCGAAATACAAAGCCACCAATAGCGCAATGCCTCCCGTCAGTGGGGGCATCAGCGCGGCAAATCCGAAATTACACAGTGAAATTGCCGCGAGGAGCGCCAGCAGGACTTTGACGCCTGATAGCCGATCTGCGATGAAGCCTCCGACTGGACGCACCATCGCGCCGGTGAGAGACAACGCCGCCATGACGAGGCCCGCATCCACCTTCGACAGTTGATACAGCGTCGTCAGCAGCAAGCTCACATACGACGACATGCCTACGAAGCCTCCGAACGTGATGCTGTACACCAGCATCACGACCCAGGTATCGCGCTCGGTCAGTACCTTAAGGTATCTACGCGGCAGTACCGCCAGCGCTAACAGCGCCCCCATGACCGGCAGCAACAGCAAGCCCGTCTTGCCTTGCCCGAGAAGTCCCGCGTTGACCAGCAGGACCAGCGCAATCACACCGACGAGTGAAATTGCGAAGCTTGCAAATGCCCGTGCCCCGCTGCCGCTCTTGGAACTACGGTCCTCGGCCCACAGAATCACGGTCACGGCGGTGAGCGCGAGCAGAGGCAGCACACCTGCGGTGGCGGACTGCCAGCCGAGGTGTTGCGCGAGGGTCGGGAAAACGAAGCCGTCGACTACGGCACCGATATTCCCCGCGGCGGCCAGACCGAGCACCAGCCCTTGCACCCGCGGCGGATAGCTGCTGCCGGCCATCGGCAGGGCGATCGCGAAACTTGCGCCGCCGACCCCCAGGAAGCAGCCCAAGACGAGCAGCAGCGTGTACGTCGGCACAATCGGCAATAGCAATACACAAGCTGGAATTGCGGATAGGGAGATCCCCAGGAGCGCAAGTCGTCGACCATCGATGGATTGGAAGAGATTTCCCAGAGTCACGCGCACGATGGATGCCGCGAGTACCGGTACGGCGACCAGGAAGCCGGCCTGTGTCGGTGACAGCGAGAGTTGCTTGGAGATGAACGGCGCCAGCGGACCGAACATGACCCAGGCAGTAAAGCCAGTGTCGAAGTAAAGAAAGCAGGCCAGCAAGGCCTTCCAGTTGCCGCTCCTCAGCGACGCAATGACATCCTTCATTCGGCGTTACCTCAAACTGAGCCGCGCGGCCAGGTGTGACATCCGTTTCGTGCGGGCAAAAAAAACCGCCAGCGGTACGCATCCATCGAGGGTGCGCACGCAGTTGGCGGCGTTGCCTTTGCAGATCCGCTATTAGATCCGCGATGTGCCGGCGGCACGTGACCGCCCGCACAGTAAACTCATTGCAATGGCTATGCCACGTGCGTATGGCACCGCACTATTTCTGCAGGTGTCATATGCGTCAATTGTTTAGCGTCGGCGCGAGGCTCCGCGGAAATCGGCGGGCGGTTCTGCAAAGACTCAATTCAGGGCAATAGCGCCAGGACGTGCACGTTGATTGTGCAGTGATGGAAAGGAAATGTCGTGCGCTTGAGTTTTGACTGGACGTAGTGGCACAGTCACAGTGCTCTCCTATGGGAACACGAACAGATCCAATCGCAAGCGGTTCAGTGGAGACTCCGACTGCGCGATTTCTGAGCTCCGCCAAGCGCTGTCGCATTCGCGACCTCGAGCAACTGATCATTCTGGGCGAGTTGGTCAAGAGCATCAGTGAGCTGATTCATGCGCTGCAAAGAGAGCGCGGGGCCTCGTCGATCTTTCTGGGTTCCAACGGTGCTCAATTCACCGAGCGCCTGACTGCACAACTCGTGGAGAGCAATGATCTGGAGCAGGGCGTGCGCCAGAGATTTGAGCGCATAGATAAGGAACTCGATCGCATGAGTTCGGGGGCGCGCTTCTACACCCGCGCGGCGCTCGCCTTTCGCGCCCTCGATACGCTGCCGATTACGCGCGCGCAGATAGGGTCGCTCGTGATGGCGCCGCAGGATGCCGTTAAAGCCTTCACCGACATCATCGGCTCGCTGCTTGCCGTGGGGTTTGAAGCAGCAGACATTGCCGCCGATCCGTCAGTATCCAGGGCACTAGTTGCTCTGGTCAATTTTGCTCAGGGAAAGGAGTATGCCGGCCAGGAGCGAGCGACCGCAGGAGCGGCATTCTCTCGTGGCCAATTCCACGCCGCGGATCAGCGTCGCCTGGGGCAATTGATCGAGGCCCAGGAACATGCATTCCGTGTGTTCGCCGAGTTCTCAGACCCGGCCCATCTTGCCGGCTTTCGAGCCCTTGTCGCGGGTCCTGATTCGATCGAGGTGACGCGGCTGCGCGAGATTGCGCTCGGCCGCGAGTATGTCGACGAGCCGCCAGGCATGACCGCCGACACCTGGTTCAATCACACGACACGACGCATCGATGCGATGAAAGCCGTCGAGGAGCAAATGAGCGCAGATCTTGCTCATCTCTGCGCCGTCAAGCTGGTCGAGTCACGCGCTAGCTCCGATGGCGCGGCTATTGATCATGCCGATGACAGGGCGGCCAGCGCTCGCGTCGCAATGCTGGTAACTGACGTGGATCCGGCGGCCAACAACCTTGGGCTGGATGGCGGCGTCGGGCTCTATACTCTCGATAGAGCGCTGCCAAAACCGATGCGCTCGATTCTCGATGTGATGCAGGCCCAATCCCGCCGCATTGATGACGTAAGCCAGCAACTTGAATCCGCTCGTATAGCGTTGACCGAGCGCAAAGTGATCGAGCGCGCGAAAGGTCTGCTGATGAAAAGTCGACGACTATCGGAGAAGGAAGCCTACGCATTGATGCGTCAAACCGCGATGAATCAGAACAAGCGTATTGTGGAGGTAGCCGAGGCCATCGTGAGCGTGGAGGGTATTCTCCAGGCATAGCGTCAGGATCCTGAATAACCTGCGGCATGCACGTCAGGACAATCTTGTGCGAGTGACTCTCTCGCAACGGCAAACGTTAGCAAGATGCGCCTAGCCTCGCTCCGGAATGCCCGGTAGGACCGCTCCCAAGCGCCATTGCGCGGGTTGGTACACGCAAGCCGCCGAACCAGTGTCTCCAAGGCATCCACCTTAAGGCGGATCAGCTCGGCCTGCGAGACCGCCTTGTCGTACACAAACTCGACCTTTCTATCCTGGCATAGGTCGATGCATGGTTGCGGCATTTCAATTCTTCCACAACCGATGCATTGCCACACCGTCACGCGGTGGGTCGTTGCGTTGTCTGGTGCGATGGGGGTCATAAACTTCCTCAGGGCATATCCTTCTGGCTCTGATTCCACGAAACGATCGAGCAGCCGCTCACGCAGTGGAGCGGATCGCTACGATAGCCCCGGATAGCCAGCAGTGCGTGCGGTTGCAAAATGTTCAGGCGTTGTTCCGTGCAACACCGACCCTGCTGTGTCGCGTCAATGGAGCTCCGACCTGCCGGACCAGGTACTGGCGGCATGAGCGGAGTGTGCACGCGGTAGGGCGTCAGACGGTGGCGCTCTATCCCTTTTTGAGTACTCGCCGGAGAGACGGCTGTCGGCGATGAGCGCCGTGGCCTCATCGTGCACTGCCAGCTATCTGTGTGCCTTCCTTCGATCCCCTTACGGCCAGGGCTCTCACGCGCCGGTCCATAGAGGATTCTCACGGCCTCCCGGGCTTACCGATCTACACACCATTTTGCAGACCGGCGATCGTTCGAGTCGTGTCGGTTTCGCTGAATTTTGTGCGATATGCAGGATAGCCTGGCGGCTGCTCTTTGGTACAAATGTCGCTCACGATGAGCG
>JBAUYT010000091.1:0-25678 GCA_049584935.1 Steroidobacteraceae bacterium | reverse complement strand
AACTATGGGGTCCATCGTCATTCCTTATGTGTTGTCACTCGCTTGCGGCCGGGCCCCCTGCGCGGAGCCCGCCTCCCTGATCCACACGACCGGTGGCACACTTTTGGTGCGACCGCGGCTTTGTGATGTCTACTTTGGTGCCGTGGCTGGCGTGTCCCGGGAGCTAACCTACGAGAGCTGTCGCATGCGCTGTATGGGCTGTTTGACGTAGACGCTGCGGGTGCAATCGGCCGCGGGCCCGCGCCAAAATGACTGGCACGTCGATTGCTCTACCATGGTCCCACGGCGCTTCAGGTTCAGAACTACAAAGCCAACATGGGCGCGCAGCAGCGAATCGTCCGGGAGCGCCGGCAGTACAACCAGTGGGTCGCCACGCAGACGCTGGAGGACTACGCGCTGCGCTACACCGCCGGCGGCGCGCGCAAATCTTCGTTCCGCGTTGGTAACACCGCTCTGGGGCCGATCGCGTTCCTGGCCTGCGAGGCCATCGGCGGCGCGCTGACCATCGCCTACGGCTTTCCGAACACGTTCTGGGCCATCCTGGCGTTCATGGCGCTGATGTTCGCCATCGGCCTGCCGATTGCCTACTACGCTGCCAGGTACGGCGTCGACATCGACCTGCTGACGCGCGGCGCCGGCTTCGGCTACCTCGGCTCGACCGTTACGTCGCTGATCTACGCCTCCTTTACTTTCCTGTTGTTCGCCATCGAGGCCAGCATCCTGTCGGTGGCACTGAAGCTGCTGTTCGGCATGCCACTGGCGCTGGCACATGTGCTGAGCTCATTGGTGGTGATCCCGATCGCGCTTTACGGCATCAGCCTCATCAGCCGCATGCAGCTGCTGACGCAGCCGATCTGGCTAACATTGCAGTTCCTGCCGCTCATCTACATAGCGTTCAAGCAGCCAGCCGATCTATCTGCCTGGCTGTCCTACGGCGGCACGCAGGGCGGCAGCGGCAGCCACGTCGATCTGCTGATGTTCGGCATGGCGGCCTCGACCCTGCTGTCATTGCTGCCGCAGATCGGCGAGCAGGTCGACTACCTGCGCTTTCTGCCGCAGCAGGGGCAGCGGCGAGCGGCGTTCAGCTGGTGGACCGCGCTGCTCACCACGGGCCCGGGCTGGGTGTTCATCGGCGGCTTCAAGCTGTTGGCGGGATCCTTCCTGGCCGTGCTGGCCCTGCGCGCCGGCCTGTCGCTGGTCGATGCCAGCCAGCCGACGCAGATGTACTTCATCGCTTTTCGGGAGGCGCTCGGCTCGCCGTCCGTGGCGCTGGTGCTGACGGGCGCATTCGTGATCGTCTGCCAGCTCAAGATCAACGTCACCAACGCCTATGCCGGCTCGATCGCCTGGTCGAATTTCTTTTCGCGGCTGACGCACAGCCACCCGGGCCGCGTGGTCTGGCTGGTGTTCAACGTGGTGCTGGCGCTGATGCTGATGGAGATCGGCATCTTCCACGCGATCGACGGCATCCTGCGCATCTACGCCAATTTTGCCGCCGGCTGGATCGGCGCCCTGACCGCGGATCTCGTCATCAACAAGCCGCTGGGACTGTCTCCGCGGCACATCGAGTTCCGCCGCGCCTATCTGTACGACGTCAACCCGGTCGGCGTCGGCGCCCTGCTGTTGTCGATCGTCACCTCCACGCTCGCCTACCTGGGCGTGTTCGGTACCGTGGCGCAGATCCTGTCGCCGTTCGCGGCGCTGCTGACGGCCTTTGTGGCGGCGCCGCTGATCGCCTGGTTCACACAGGGACGTTACTACCTGGCGCGGCCGCACGACGGCGTCGCGCCCGACGTGCGGCAGCTGCGCTGCTCGATCTGCGAAAACGAATTCGAACGCAGCGACATGGCACTGTGCCCGGCCTACGATGGCCCGATCTGCTCGCTGTGCTGCACGCTCGAGTCCCGCTGCCACGACACCTGCAAGCCCGAGGGACGCATCGCCCATCAATTGGCGACGCTGGTGACACGGCTGCTGCCGGCGCGCGCGGCCGCCGCGCTCAACAGCCGCGGCGGCCACTTTGCCGGTATTCTGCTGGTCTGCAACCTGGCCACCGGCCTGCTGCTGTCGCTGATCTATCGCCAGTACAGCCAGTTCGCACCGGCGGCGCGCACCACCATCGAGACCACGCTCTGGCTGGTGTTCCTGTGCCTGCTGCTGCTATCGGGTGTCGGCGCCTGGCTCATCGTGCTGGCCCACGAGAGCCGCCGCGCAGCTGAAGCCGACTCAGCGCGTCAGACCGCGATGCTCATGGAAGAGATCGATGCCCACCGCCGCACCGACACCGCGCTGCAGAAGGCCAAGGAGGTGGCGGAGGCGGCCAACCAGGCCAAGACCCGCTACTTGGTGGGGCTGAGCCACGAGATCCGCGCCCCGCTCAATTCGATCTTCGGTTATGCACAGTTGCTCGAGCGCGGCAGCGCCGGTTCGCCCGACAATGCAGTGCGCGTCATCCGCCGCAGCGCCGAGCACCTCTCGAACCTCATCGATGGGCTGCTGGATGTGTCGAAAATCGAGAACGGCATGCTGCGGCTGAATCGGGATGCGGTCCAACTACCGGAGTTCCTGGACCAGCTGGTGGATATGTTTCGCGTGCAGGCACTCGCCAAGGGCCTGGCCTTCCACTACGTCCGGCCGGCGCAGCTGCCGGCGCAGGTGCACACGGATGAGAAACGCCTGCGGCAGATATTGATCAACCTGCTCTCCAACGCCATCAAGTACACCGAGCAGGGCGCGGTCACCCTCACGGTGCGCTACCGCAGCGAGCTCGGGGAATTCGAAATCGCCGATACCGGGCGCGGCATCGCCGGCGAGGACCTCGAGCGCATCTTCGAGCCGTTCGAGCGCGGCAACAGCCAGGAAGTGCGCTCGACCCCCGGCACCGGCCTGGGGTTGACGATCACCAAGCTGCTGACCCAGATCATGGGTGGAGAGGTGCTGGTGCGCAGCAGCTCGCCGCAGGGTACGGTGTTCGCGGTGCGACTGCCGCTGTCCCATGCCCGCATCGAAGTCGTGCGGCCGCGTGTGCTCGAGCGCATCTGCGACTACAGCGGGGCGCGCCAGCGGATCCTGCTGGCGGACGATGATCCGCTGCACCTGGAGCTGGTGCAGAACCTGCTGCGACCGTTGGGATTTACCGTGTACCTGGCGCGCGACGGCAAGAGCTGCCTGCAACTGGCGGCGCAATGCCAACCGCAGCTGACGCTGCTGGACCTGTCGCTGCCGGATCTCTCCGGCTGGCAGGTGGCCGAGGCCCTGCGCGCCACCCCAGGGCTCGAGCGCATGAAGATCATGATCGTCTCTGCCAATGCGCACGAGTATGGCGCCACCGGCCCCACGCACGACGCATTCGCCACCAAGCCCATCGAGCTGCAGCCGCTGCTCGAGCGCATCGGCACGTTGCTGCAACTGAACTGGATCCGTGAGCCGCTGCCCGGCAGTGAGACCGCAGCTGCGACCAGCGCCACCATCGCGCAACCGACCAGCGGCATTGCCCCTGCCGGCGACGAGGCGCTGGCCAGCGGGGCGTACCGCTCGCGCCATCACTTCGATGATCTCTATCGCCTTGGCCGTATCGGCCACGTGCGCGGCATCGAGGCCAAGCTGCGCGAGCTGGAGCTCGAGGATCCGGCCAACGAGGCGGTGGCGGCGCAACTGCGCGTGCTGGTGAGCAACTTCGATCTCAAACGCTACATGAATGTGCTGGAGGCGTTGCGTGTTGGCACCTGACACCGGCGCGCAACGGCGCGACACCGTGCTGGTGGTGGATGACACCCCGGAGACGCTGAGCCTGCTGACCGACACGCTCGATCACGCGGGCTATACGGTGCTCATCGCCACCGACGGCGAGGCGGCTCTCGAGCTGCTGGGACAGGTGACGCCCGACTTGGTGCTGATGGACGCATTGATGCCGGGCATATCGGGCTTCGAAACCTGTCGCCGGCTGAAGCGCGATCGCATGCTGCTGCACCTCCCGGTGATCTTCATGACCGGGCTCAGCGAGACCGAACACGTGGTCGAGGGATTGGCCTCGGGCGGGGTCGATTACGTCACCAAGCCCCTGGTACTCGAGGAGCTGCTGGCGCGCATCCGCGTGCATCTTGGCAACGCGCGCTCGGCGCTCGACAGCCAGGCCGCGCTGGACGCCAGCGGCCGCTTCCTGGTGGCCACCAACCGCGCCGGCCGCGTGCTCTGGTGCACGCCCAAGGCGCGCGGCCTGTTGCAGGCCGGCAGCAGCAGCCGCGGCGAGATCGTCCTGCCCGCAGCGCTGGTCGAGCGCCTCTTGGGGCTGCGACGTGGCGAGCGCCGCGGATCGGCACACGCCACCCTCGAGGTGGGGGACAAGCGCCTCGAGTGTTCGTTCGTCAGCACGCTGGGCCCCGATGAGCTGCTGTTTCGTCTGGCAGAGACCCGCACTGATCGTGGTGAAAGCGATTGCAGTCTGCTGCAGCATGCGCACCGGCTGACCTCGCGGGAGGCCGAGGTGCTGCTTTGGTTGAGCCGCGGCAAGACCAACCGGGATATTGGCGCGATCCTCGACATCAGTCCGCGCACCGTCAACAAGCACCTCGAGCAGGTGTTCATAAAACTTGGGGTCGAGAACCGCGCGGCGGCCGCCGCGGCCGCGGTGCGCACGCTCTCCTGACGGCCTAGGCGTTGGTCGAGCTGGCGCCCTTGCGGCGTGGCCGGCTGCTGCGGACCTGCCAGATGATGGCCGCCAATACGATGGCTGCGATGACGATGCCGAGTGCTATACCGATCTCGCTGCTCATAGGCCCTCCTGTGCGGAGTTGATCTTCGGACAAGATCCCACGCTGCCGCCCACTTCGACAGTGCGTACCGACCGCATGTGAGCACCGGCCTCCTCTGGCATGAACCGGTAACCGCCGCGCTCTGTCAAATGGCCAGCAGCACGCTCCAGGCATATGATTCGCTGGTGAAATTCGGGCATTTGGCAGTCATGACGCTGGCATCGTGGGGTGCGGTGATCGCCAGGGCGGCGACGGATGAACTTACGGCCAGCGCCAAGGAATGCACCACGGGTTCGATCCATGGCGCGGCGCCCGCGAAAATCGAGCGGGCCTGCAATCAGTCGATTGGCTCGGGCGCGTTTGCGGGCAGCGAGCTGGCCATGCTCTATCTGGGCCGCGCCAACCTGCACGACTTCGTGGGCGACAAGGCGCTGGCGCTGAGCGACTACGACAAGGCGCTCGAACTGGCCCCCGCCGCCAAGGGCATCCACTACAACCGCGGCGTGTTCTTCACGGAACAGGGCGATCTGAACGCCGCGCGCGAGGATTACGATGCAGAACTGAAGCTCGATTCCAGCTCCTTGCCGGCGCTCTACAACCGCGCGCGGATACTGGCCGCGCAGAATCACCTGGACCAGGCCGTGGCAGACTACTCGGCCGCCATTGCCGTCGGTACCCATGAGCCGCAGCTGTACGCGGACCGTGGTGGGGTCTATCTGCGGCAGAACAAATTGAATGATGCGGTAGCGGATGAGACCGAGGCCATCCGCCTGAAACCTGAGCTGGCGATCGCCTACTTCACCCGCAGCGCGGCCTACGCCGGGCTCGGAGACCCTCAAAAGGCGCAGCAGGATGCCGAGACTGCGATCCGGCTGGATCCCACCCTGGCCAGGCGCATCAGGATCAATCAGAACGCACCGCCGCGCTGAGGTCGGCTTGCTCTAGCCCGTGCCGGTCGCCAGGGCCGGATAGTCCGTATAACCCTTAGATCCCGGCACGTAGAAGGTCGCCTGGTCGGGCGAATTCAATTTGGCATTGAGGCGCAGCCGCTCCACCAGGTCCGGATTGGCCAGGAACGGCCGGCCAAAGGCAATCAGATCGGCACGCTTCTCCACCAGCGCGCGCTCGGCGCTGGCCGTGTCGAAGCCGCCCGCCAGGATGAAGACCCCCGAGAATGCCTGCCGCAGCTTGCGCTTCAATTCACCCGGCACCGGCGGCGCGCCCATGACCGAGTGATCGAGCACGTGCAGGTACGCCAGGTTCAGGCGCGACAACTCCGTCACCAGTTCCAGGTACTGCGCCTCGAGTTCCGGGAAGCCACCGGTGCTGTTGAAAACGCCATCGGGCGAGAGCCGAATACCGACGCGCTCGGCACCCACCGCGGCTGCGACCGCGCGCGCCACCTCGAGTGCGAAGCGATTGCGGCCGGCGATGCTGCCGCCATAGCCGTCAGTGCGGTGATTGACGTTGGCATTGAGAAACTGCTCAATCAGGTAGCCATTGGCGCCGTGCAGCTCGATGCCGTCAAATCCCGCCTGGATCGCCAGCCGCGCGGCCTGGGCGTACTCGCCCACCGCGTGCGCAATATCCTTCTCGGTCATGGCGCGCGGCTGGCTGAACGGTTGCATGCCCTGGGCGTCGGTATACATCTCGCCCGGACAGGTATCGGCGGTCGGACCGACCACTTCGGCGCCAGCCGGCAGATTGGCCACATGGGTGACGCGGCCAGTATGCATGAGCTGCAGGAAAATCTTGCCGCCGCGCGCGTGCACCGCGTCGGTGACACCCTTCCAGCCGCGCGCCTGCGCGTCATTGAACATCCCCGGAATCCGCGGATAGCCGAGCCCGTTGGGTGAGGGCGATGTGCCCTCGGTAACGATGAGTCCGGCGGCGGCGCGCTGGCCGTAGTACTCCGCCATCAGGGCATTGGGAGTATTGGCCTCGACGGCGCGATTGCGCGTCATCGGCGACATGACCAGTCGATTGCGCGTCTGCAGGGCGCGGGCATTGAGCGGCTCGAACAGCATGACAGTCCTTTTTGGTTGGGGGTCGTGAGGCACTGTGTGGGCGGCCCGCGCGAGTATCAACCCACCTGCGGTCATATCCCCTATATCCAATTCGCATCAGTAACATGACAGAATGGTCTGACTGAACCGGCCAGACCGCCGGCACACCGGGCGCGCAGCGCCCACACCCCGGATGACCGTGAAGACGCACTCCCTGCGCGCCGACTGCCTGATGCTGTTTGCGGCCCTGATCTGGGGCTGCTCGTTCGTGGTCCAGCGGCTGAGCCTTGCGACCATTGGCCCCTACCTGTTTACGGGCGCCCGCTTTCTGCTCGGTGCCGGCGTCATCGCGCTGTTGAGTCACTGGCTCAAGCGGCCCGCCGACGGCGCTGCGCGAGCGCGCGTCGACTGGCCGTGGGTACCGGGCATCGTGCTGGGCGTGCTGGTGGCGATCTCGATAGCGGCACAGCAGATTGGGCTGGCCTATACCAAGGTGGCCAATGCCGGTTTCATCAGCTCCATGTACGTGGTCATCGTGCCGCTGTTCTCGGTGCTGCTGGGCCAGCGGCTGCGCTTCGGCATTCTTGCGGGGGCGCTGTGTGCCACAGCCGGTCTCTACTACCTCAGCGGCGAGCACCTGACGCTGTCGTACGGGGACGGTCTCGAACTGCTGGGCGCCGTGGCCATCGCAATGCAGCTCATGCTGATCGGCGCCTATACGCAAAAGCACGATCCCCTGACCCTGGCGCTGATCCAGAATCTCGTCTGCGCACTGGTCTGCCTGATTGCGGCATTTGCCTTCGAAACCGTGCGCTGGCAGGACATCGAGCGATCCACGCTGACGATCCTCTACTGCGGCGCCATCTCGGTGGGCGTGGGTTACGCCATCCAGGCGGTGGCGCAGCGGGATGCACTGCCGGCGCACGCTGCCATCATCTTCAGCATGGAAGGCGTATTCGCGGCGCTGGCGGCGCGCGTCTTCATCCACGAGCAGCTCTCCTGGCATGCCATCTTCGGCTGCTCTCTGGTGGTCGCCGGCTGCATCGCGAGTCAGGTGGCGCCGGGCCGGCGCCGTATATCGGGCAACAGCCACGCCAGCAGTCCGATCAGCGGCAGATAGGCACAGATCTCGAAGACAAACGCCACGCTGGTGTGATCGGCAATGACACCGAGCAAGGCGGCGCCGATGCCGCCGAAGCCAAAGGCCAGGCCGAAGAACATTCCCGAGATCATGCCGACGTTGCCCGGCATCAGTTCCTGCCCATACACCACGATGGCCGGAAACGCCGAGGCCAGTATCAGGCCAATGATGACCACGATGGGCGCAGTCCAGAACAGGTTCACGTGCGGCAACAGCAACGCAAAGGGCAGCGGCCCGAGAATCGAGATCCAGATCACCGCCTTGCGGCCCACGCGATCGCCGATCGGGCCGCCCATGAAAACGCCCATGGCCATGGCCGCCAGGAATACGAACAGGTGCAGCTGCGCCGCCTGTACCGAGAGACCGAAGCGGTCGATCAGATAGAAGGTGTAGTAGCTGGAAATGCCCGCGACATAGACGTGCTTGGAGAAGATCAGCGCCACCAGCACGATGAGGCCGCGCCCGACCACACCCCGCGGCAGTCGCAGCGCCTGCGCGCGCTGCGCGGCGGCGCGGCGCAGGCGCTCGATTCCGTGGTGCTTGTACCAGACGCCGACGTTCCAGAGGATGGCGCAACTCACCAGCGACAGCAGTGCAAAGAAGCCGATGCTCGACTGACCCCAGCGGGCCACCACCAGCGCGGCCGCCAGCGGCCCGATGGCCTGGCCGACGTTGCCACCCACCTGGAATACGGATTGCGAAAAGCCGTGACGCTCGCCGGCAGCCATGCGCGCGACGCGTGAGGATTCCGGGTGAAATACCGATGAGCCCACGCCCATCATGGCGGCGCCGGTCAGCAGCACCGCATAGTTGTGTGCGCTCGCCAGTACCAGCAGCCCCGCCAGGGTGAACAGCGTTCCGCCGGGAAGCGCCAGCGGCGTCGGCCGCCGGTCGGCGTACATGCCCACCAGCGGCTGCAGCAGTGAGGCGGTCACCTGGTTGACGAGCGTGACCATGCCGATCTGTTCGAAGTTGAGATCGAGAGCGTTCTTGAGGTCGGGATAGATCGCCGGCAGCAACGACTGCATCATGTCGTTGAGCATGTGGCAGACGCTGATCGCGAGGATGACACCCAGGGCGGTGGTGTTCAGATGAGCGGCGGCGCTCTCGAGGCTGGCGCGGATGCTGGCGCCGGGGGAATCGCTGGCGGGCATGGTTTCCGGTACGGTTCTGGGTGGCGCAGTTTGGAGGCTCGAGCCAGCCGCGTCGAGTGGATTCTTTGACGATGTAGCCTCATGTAGCTACAATGTCCGCATGAAGACGGTGGGTGTGCGGGAACTGAAGAATCGCCTGAGCGAATACCTGCGGCTGGTCCGCTCAGGGGAGCGTCTGCTGGTGACCGACCGGGGAGAAGTGGTGGCAGAGTTCTCGCCCCCCGGGGAAGGCAGTAGCGATCCTTCCCTGCCGCCGGGTCTACTGGCACTGGCCCGACGCGGCCTCCTGACGATGGGGGCTGGCGGCGAGAATCCCTACAAGGCACTGCCGCGCCGCCGTCGAGGCAAGTCCACAGCGGCTAAGTTGCTGGACGAAGAGCGCGGCTTGTGAACCTGTACGCAGAATCCAGTGCCGTCCTGGCCTGGCTTCTGGATGAGGAATCCGCTACCGAGGTCCGACGCTCGCTCACTGATGCCGAGCTCATTCTTGCTTCCGACCTGACCCTGATCGAATGCGACCGTGTATTACTGCGCGCGGTGGCAGTCGGCGAACTCAGTGAGGCGGAGGCCTCCGACCGGAGAGCGCACCTGGTTATGGCCGCCTCTCATTGGCATCTGCTGCGCATTGCTCCAGAGATCGTCGAGCGTGCGCGACAGGCATTCCCCGGCGACCCGATTCGCACGCTCGATGCCATCCATCTGGCCTCGGCCTTGACTGCGCGCGGTGCCGTTGCAGGCTTGAGCCTTCTGAGCCTGGATGATCGAGTGCGGCGCGCTGGCCGCGGACTGGGGTTTGCGGTGCTCCCATGATCGAGCGCACCGCCATACGACCCGACGCGACTCGAGCATCAGTGCTCTTCATGCTCCTTGGAATTCTCCCGCGGGGGCGGCTTGCCATTGCCGTTGTTCTTCGGCGGCGGCTTCTGCCCGTTGGCGGTGCCCCGATTCACCGGACGCTGCGCATAGGTCTGCGCCGGTGGCGTGCGCGGCCCCTGAGCGCCCTGCCCCGGGGCCTGCGGACGCTGCGACTGCGGCGTAAAGCTGCTGGCACCGCGCGCTCCGGTAACGCCGGGCCCCGTGAATGCGGCCGGTCGCGCCGTTGCGGCAATGGCCGGATGGCCGCCATTGGCACGCGCGAACAGGGCGGGATTGCTGCGGGCCTGCGTCACGTGCGCGGTCTGAGCCCCGGTCGGCGGTATGTGCGACTCGTGCGAGTACTGCCGCTCCTGCGCAGTCGGTTGCGCCGCCACGCCGCCGGCACCCCCGTTGTAGCTGACCTTATTGACCGTGACGTTGTTGACGACGGTGTTGTTGACGTAGGTGTTGTGCACCACTGTGACGTTTACGCGTGTAACGGCGGTGTTGTAGGCATAGTGGCCTCCCGACCAATAGCCGCCCACGAATCCCACGCCGCCGTAGCCGAACCCATAGTTGACACCGCCATAGAACCCGACGTGCGGGCCCCAATAGCCGGCATGCCATAGATACATGCCGCCGACGAAGCCCCAGTAACCCGGTGTCCAGAGCACGCCAACCTCCGGCGGCTCGACCCACGTGCCAGGTACCCAGTAGTAACCGGCCGGACTCCAGTGCCAGTAGCCCGGCGTCCAGATGTAGCCGTCGTACGGGCAGGGCGGCTGATCGTAGTCGGGCAGCGGCGGCGGCGGCTCACTGGCCTGCTCTTCCGCCGTGTCATCGGCCGGCGGCGGCGAATACTGCGCGGGCGGTGGCGGCGAGTAGGCCGGGGGTGGCGGCTGATACGCCTCCGGCGGCGGGGGTGGCGGCGCATAGACGCGCGCGGGCTGCACCACGCAGCCGGACAGCAGCCATGGCGTCAACAGCGACGCCGCGGCAAGCGTGAACAGATTGCGGGCACGCTCACGCAGCGGCGCCGAACGATGCGGATGGGGTAGAGACATCACACGTCCTCCATGGCGTTTATTCAACCAGCATAGGCAAGGGCCGTCGCTGTTAGAAGCCATAACGTCACAGTCCTGCGTATGGAGGACACGGACTTCGGTTCAGCCTGGGTTCAGGCTCCGCTGGCTGGGGCACTCAGTAGGCAACCGCAGTTATATCCGTGTGGATGAAATCGTGCCCTTTGAATAGCAGCGACTCGCCGGTCACCCTGGCTAGCGCATAACTGAAGCAGTCACCAAAATTGAGGGCGGCAGAATGCCGACCCTTACCATAGCGACGCCACGCTTCGCGAGCCACTTCAGATTGCTCCGCTGTGACCGACTCAATCGACAGCCCAGCCTTTGCGATCAATAAATCAAGTTCGCGCCCACCGGCTGCGCCATAACGGGATTCGATGACCAGTCCAACTTCCACCACAGTCGTCGCGGATATGAGCCGCGTGGGATCTGATTCCAGCGCAACCGCCAGTCGCGCAGATTCTGGTTCCAGACTGAGCAGTGCGATCAGTGCGGAAGTATCGATCACCATCGTTGCATGTCAGCGCGGCAATCCGTGCTCGTCATAGCCAAGAATGTCCTCGGTGGAGCGCTCGTCTTGCACCGAAATGCGAGCACAGCGCCGAGCGATCTTCAGTAATTCGTCGCTGAGGCGTGGTCCCCGAGATCGTCGTACGCGAGCCAGGCGCTCACGCAACGATCGAACCACTGCCATCGTCAATGTTTCGCCCGTAGCCTTGGCGACTTCGCGCGCTAGACGATCAGCTTCGGGGTCTTTGATGCTCAGTGCCATACTTTATATACCGTAAGGTATCATTCTATACATAAATCTGCAAATGCCTGAAAGGCCTTTACGACCGCGCCAGCACGATGATGGCGAGCCCGCTCAGGAAACAGGCGAACATGGCCGCAAGCAGCTTCGCCGTGCCGGCCGGTGCGGCACGAAACTCCCGCCAGACGAACACGCCCCAGAGCGCGGCGATCATCGTGGCTCCCTGTCCGAGGCCGTAGGAAATGGCAAAACCGGCACGGCCCGACGCAATCAGATTGAACGACATGCCGAGGCCCCAGATGCTGCCGCCCAGTACGCCGGTCAGATGATTGCGCAGACTGCCGCGCCAGTAATCACCCAATCCGACCGGTGCACCGACCACCGGCCGGCGCATCGCGATGCTGTTCCAGACAAAGCTGCTGAAGAACACGCCGACCGCGAACACGAACACCGCGGCGTAGCTGCCCAGCTTGCCGGCCTGCAGGTGCGCGGGATCCGGGTACATGGCCGCGGCGACGAAGCGATAAAACGTGCCCATGAAAATGCCGCACGCAATCGACAGCGTCAGGCCGCGTGCGGTGACACCCGCCGTACCCGAAACGCGGCGGTACGCCAGTGCATCCAGCACAATCGCCACGGTCACGAGCAGCACGCCGAGCGCCAGCAGCGCACCGTTACCCACCGGTGTTGCCAGATAGTTGACGATGACGCCAATCACGAGTGCCAGTCCGATGCCGACCGGAAACGCCACCGCCATGCCTGCGATCTCGATGGCCGCCACCAGCAGGATGTTCGCCAGATTGAAGAGCGCACCGCCGAGCAGTGCCGATTCGATGCTGGCCGTCGAAGCCTGTGCCAGATCGGGAATGAAGGCGCGGCCTTCGCTGCCGCTGCTGCCAAGGGTCAGCCCCAGCACCGATGTCAGCAGCAGCACTCCGAGGGTGTAGTCCCAATAGAAGAGCTCGAAGCGCCACGCGCGGTCCGCGAGTTTGCGGCTGTTGGCCCACGAGCCCCAGCACAGCATGGTCAGCACGCAGAACGCGACGGCCAGCGGATAGCTATGGATCACGTACATCGGAGCACCTTGCTGGTGGAGCGGCCTAACGTCTGGCGCGGGCCGCCTCGAAGGCGGCGCGCGTGGGAAACGACTTCTGTGTGCCAACTCGCGTCGTCGACAGCGCCGCATACAGACTGGCGCCCGCCACAGCGTCCCGTTCCGGCTGGCCTTCGGCCAGCAGCGTCGCCAGGCTGCCGATGAAGGCATCGCCGGCACCGGTCGTGTCCACGGCCTCGACGGTATAGGCCGGCAGGTGCAGGCTGCCGGCCGCATCCGCAATCAAAGCTCCGCGCGCGCCGAGCGTCAGCAGCACATGGCGGAAACCCTTGGCGAGCAGCGCCGCGGCGCAGGCAGTCGCCTCTTCGATCGAGTTCACCGGCAGCCCGGTCAGAGTCTCTGCCTCGGTCTCGTTCGGAATGAAGTAGTCGGCGGCGGTGAGGCTCGTCAGCTCCGCGGGCAGCGCGGGCGCTGGATTGACGATGCAGCGCACGCCCCACGCCTGCGCCAGGCGCACGGTGTGATAGACCGTCGGCATCGGCACTTCAAACTGCAGGATGATGGTATCGACCGCGGCGAGCTCGGCGGCCGCAGCATCGACGTCGAGCGGCGAGAGCTGATCGTTGGCGCCCTTGACTACGATGATGCGATTCTGGCCGCCCGGTTCCACGAAGATCGGTGCCACGCCGGTGGAGACGCCGCGGACGAGCTGCACGTGGCGCGTGTCGATACCGAAGGACTGGAAGTTGCGGACCGTGGCTTCGCCGAACAGATCGTCGCCGACCTTGGCGACCATGAGCACCTCGGCACCGCACAGGCGCGCGGCGATGGCCTGATTGGCACCCTTGCCGCCGAAGCCGAGATCGAAACGCTGTCCGAAGATCGTCTCTCCGGGACGCGGAAACGCGTCTGCGAATGTGATCAGGTCGGTATTGGCACTGCCGACGACGGCTATTCTGGGTGCCCGGGCCATTCGATTCCCCACGCACTGTGATAGTGCATCCGCGGCAGCAGTTTGCCACAAACGCAGACCGGTTTGAGATGCCAGCGGGAAGCGGTATAACGAGCATTGCTCGCCGAAGAAGAAGTACCGGCCCAGACAAAGGTCCCCGATCCAGGATGCTTCAGCGCATATTCGGACTCGAAGCCCACGGCACGACGGTACGCACCGAGCTGCTGGCGGCGCTCACCACATTCCTGACGATGGCGTACATCGTGGTCGTCAATCCCGTCATTCTCGGCGCCGCCGGCGTGCCCGTGGCGGCGGTCGCGGTGGCGACCTGCCTGGCCGCGGGATTCGGCTGCATCCTGATGGGCCTGATGTCGAACTACCCGCTGGCGATGGCGCCGGGTATGGGCCTGAATGCTTACTTCACCTACACCGTCGTCAAGGGCATGGGCTTGCCCTGGCAGACCGCGCTCGGCTGCGTGTTCGTGTCGGGCCTGGCGTTCCTGGTGCTGACGGTCGCTGGCGTGCGGCAGCTGATCATCAGCGCCGTGCCCCGTTCGCTGTTCGCGGCGGTCGCCGGCGGCATCGGCCTTTTCATCGCATTCATCGGACTCGCCGATGCCGGCATCGTCGTCCCCAAGGCCGGGACGATCGTGGGTCTGGGAAATCTGACGGCGCCGATGCCGGCGCTGGCGCTGCTGGGACTGGTGGTCATTGCGGTGCTGCAGTCGATGCGGATCAAGGCCGCCATGCTGCTCGGCATAATGGCGACGGCGGTGATCGCGTGGATCACCGGCGTGGCGCACTTCTCCGCGGCCGGCTATTCGCTGCAGGACCTCTCGGCGGCCGCGTTCAAACTCGACATCCGACAGGCCCTCAATCTCAAGGGCGGGATCGGGCTGTCGCTGGTGGAGATCGTGTTCGTGTTCCTGTTCGTCGACCTGTTCGACAATGTCGGCACGCTGGTCGCGGTCACGAAGCGCGCCGGCCTGATCGCCGCCGACGGCTCGATCCCACGCCTCAACCGAATTCTGATCACCGATTCGATCGCGATGCTGTTCGGTGCACTCGTTGGCACCAGCCCGGTGACCAGCTACATCGAGAGCGCTGCCGGCGTCGCGGTCGGCGGCCGCACCGGCTTGACGAGCGTATTCGTCGGGCTGCTGTTCCTGCTGACGCTATTTTTTGCGCCGCTGGTGCAGGCGATTCCGGCGGCTGCGACGGCGCCGGCACTGGTGCTGGTTGGCGCGCTGATGATGGGCGCACTGGCCGAGGTCGAGTGGACCGAGCCCAGCGTTGCGATCCCCGCATTCCTGACCGCGATCATCATTCCGCTGACCTATTCGATCGCCAACGGCCTCGCCTTCGGCATCACCAGCCACGCACTGCTGAAGCTGCTGCGCGGGCAGGCGCGCGCGGCGGACTGGTTGGTGTACCTGCTGGCGGCGCTGTGTGTGGCGCGTTTCATCTACATGGCCGGCTGACGTCGTGCGATGACCGACGCGGCTGCTGCTTTGCCTGCGCGCGCGCTCGCCGCCCGGCTGCTGGGCGTAATGGACCTGACGAGTCTCAATGACGGCGACACGGCCGAATCGGTGCTGGCGCTGGCAGCGCTGGCGGTCACGCCGGTCGGGCAGGTCGCCGCGTTCTGCACCTGGCCGCGCTTCGTGGCGGCTGCCGTCCGCGCGCTCGAGGGCAGCGGAATTCCGATCGCAGCCGTGGCGAATTTCCCGGAGGGCCATCCGGACGCCGGTGCCGCCGCAACCGAGGCCGCCGCGGCCATCGCCGCTGGCGCACGCGAAATCGACGTTGTGTTTCCGTACCGGGCGCTGCTGGCAGGGGACCGCGCCGCGGGACTCGCGCTGGTGCGGGCCTGCCGCCAGAGCTGCGGTTCGCAAACGCTGCTGAAAGTCATCCTCGAGACCGGGCAACTCGAACCCGCCGGGCAGATCGAGGCGGCAGCGCAGATTGCCATTGAAGGCGGCGCGGACTTCCTCAAAACCTCCACCGGCAAGAAGCCGCCCGGCGCCACCGAATCAGCCGTGCGGGTGCTGATCGCTATCATCGCAGCGGCGCGTGCCGACGGTCAGACGATTGGGCTGAAGGTGTCCGGCGGTGTCGGCACGCTGCGGCAGGCGGAGGTATACCTGGCGCTGTACGAGCAGGCTTTCGGCCCCGGCAGTGCCAGCGCCCGGACGTTTCGGATCGGCACCTCGGCCCTGATCAGGCCAGTGCTGGCGGCGCTGCAATGACCGCGGGCGATGCGGGCTACCCCCGTGACCTGGCCGGCTACGGCCGCTGGCCGCCGCACCCCCGCTGGCCTGGCGATGCGCGGATCGCGCTGCAATTTGTGCTCAACTACGAAGAGGGTGCCGAAAATTGCGTGCTGAACGGCGATGCGAGTTCCGAAACCTTCCTGTCGGAGATCATCGGCGCCACGGCGTTTCCGGCGCGGCACATGAGCATGGAGTCGCTCTATGAATACGGCGCGCGCGCGGGACTGTGGCGCATCCTGCGTCTGTTCGAGTCCCGCCGCCTGCCGCTGACGGTGTTCGCCGTGGCACAGGCGTTGCGCCGCAACCCGGAAGCCGCGGCCGCGTTTACCGAACTCGGTCACGAGATTGCCTGCCACGGCTTGCGCTGGATCAGCTATCAGCAGGTGGATGAGGCGGTCGAGCGCGCGCACATCGCCGAGGCGATTGCGACCCTGCGCGATATCTTCGGTGCGCCACCGCTCGGCTGGTACACCGGGCGGGACAGCCCGAACACGCGCCGGCTCATCGTCGAGCATGGCGGACTGCTGTACGATGCCGATTCGTACGCCGATGACCTGCCCTACTGGACCCAGGTCCAGATCGGCGCGGGTGCGCAGTCGCGTTCCGTGTCTCATCTTATTGTGCCCTACACGCTGGACACCAACGACATGCGATTCGCCACGGCACAGGGATTCAATTCCGGCTCGCAGTTCTTCGAGTTCCTGCGAGATGCGTTCGACCTGCTCTACCGGGAGGGGGATCCGAACGGCCTCAATGCGCCCAAGATGCTGTCGGTGGGACTGCATTGCCGGCTGATCGGGCGTCCGGCGCGCATCGGTGCATTGGAGCGGTTTCTCGACCACGTGCTCAAGCACCCGCACATCTGGATCTGTCGCCGCGTCGATATCGCGCGCCACTGGCTGGCGACCCATCCCGTCGGAGGCGTGGCCTGATGGCCGGCGGCAGTGCCGATGCGCGCCCGCTCGAGGCCGCGGAGGCGGCATCGTGGACGCGGCGTCTGCTCAACCTCGCCGACAGCCGCCTCGGCGCAGTGGCCGTGTCGGCCTCGGACGAGTTCTTCGCGGCCAAGGAGCGCATGCTGCAGCCAGCTGAACCCGAATGGCGCGCCGGTGTTTATGACGACTGCGGCAAGTGGATGGACGGCTGGGAGTCGCGGCGGCGGCGGGATGGCGGTTTCGATCACTGCGTCATCCAGCTCGCAGCCCCCGGCAACGTCGCGCTGCTGGAGATCGATACCCGTTATTTTACCGGCAACTACCCACCGTTCGCCGCGGTCGAAGCGGCGCGTACCAGCGCCGCGCCCGATGCGGGCACGGTCTGGTCGCCGCTGCTGCCACGAGTACCGCTGTGCGGCGATCAGCGCCAATTCTTTCTGGTCGATGCCGGCGAAATCTGGACTCATCTGCGTCTCAACATCTATCCGTATGGCGGCGTGGCGCGCTTTCGCGTCTACGGCACGGTCCATAAGGACTGGAGCGCCGTCGGCGCGGATGCGCCGGTCGACCTGGCCGCCGCGCTCAATGGCGGCCGGGCGTTGGGCTGCAGCGATGAACACTACGGCTCGATGCACAATCTGCTGCTGCCCGGGCGCGGCAGCAGCATGGCCGATGGCTGGGAAACGCGCCGCCGACGCACGCCGGGCTTCGACTGGGTGATCCTGCAACTCGGGTGCAGCGGCCGGATCGAGGCCATCGAAATCGACACTGCGCACTTCAAGGGCAACTTTCCGCACCAGCTGTCCGTCAACGCCGCGCTGCTGGCCGGTGCATCGGACGCCGACCTGGCCAGCCAGTGCCTCTACTGGCCCTTGCTGCTGGAGCCGCAGTTTCTGAAGGCCGATCACGTGCATCGCTTCGAGCTGCGCGCGCGCAGCGCAGCCGCCCTATCCCATCTGCGCGTCAACATCCACCCCGATGGCGGCGTCAGCCGGGTCCGCGCGTTCGGCAAACCCGCGCGCGGCTGAAGGCATGAAGCGCATCGAGCTGCACCCGGAGCCGCTCAGCGGCAGCGCCTTCGCGCCGTTCGGCGATGTCATCGACATAGCGGGCCGCGCGGCCCGCTGGATCAATGACGGCACCTGCGAGCGCTTCGATGATCTGGCGCAGGTGGATGTCTCGGCCGACGGCGGCCGGCCGCTGATCAGCATCTTTCGCGCCGCACCCCGTTCGCTGCCGTTCGAGATCCGCAGTCTCGAGCGCCATCCGCTCTCGAGCCAGGCGTTCTATCCGCTGCAGCCGCAGCCATTTCTGATTGTGGTGGCGCAGGAGGGCAGCGGCGAGATGGCGGCGCGCGTCCGAGCCTTCGTCAGCAACGGCCGGCAGGGCGTCAACTTCCGCCGCAATACCTGGCATCACGAGCTGCTGGCGATGCACCAGAGTTCGCTGTTTCTGGTCGTCGATCGCGGCGGCCCCGGTGAAAACTGTGAATCGATCGCGGTCGACGGCCGCCCGGTACGGGTCAACGAGTTGCCATCGGGCAGCCGCTGAGATGCGCCAGGCACTGGCCGCTGAGGCCGGGCGCCATCGGCTCGGTGGCGTGGATGTGCTGCGCGGGCTGTGCGTCCTGCTGGTCACGCTGCACCATATCCATTTGCGCTTCTGGATCAACGACTACGACGTCGATGGCGTCTTGCCCAGGACGCTCAACCAGCTGCTGTTCTGGTCGGGATACTATGCGGTGATCGCGTTCTTCGTGATCTCGGGCTTCCTGATCACGGGGCTGTCGATGCGCCGCTGGGGAGAACTGGGCCGTATCCACGTCGGCCGCTTCTACCGCATGCGCGCGGCGCGCATCCTACCGTCTCTATTGCTGTTACTGCTGGTACTGAGCGCTCTGCACCTTGCGGGCGCGCCGGAGTTTACGATTCCGCCAGAGCGCGCCTCCCTGGCTCAGGCGCTGTGGTCCGCACTGACCTTCCACCTCAATTGGCTCGAGGGCCGCCGAGGCTACCTTCCCGGGGACTGGGACGTCCTCTGGTCACTCTCGATCGAGGAGACTTTCTACCTGCTGTTCCCGCTGGCATGTCGTTTGCTTCGCCGAGAGGCGCTGTTGCTGCTACCGCTGGGGTGCCTGCTGATCCTGGGCCCCGTCAACCGCACGGTCTATGCCGGGCAGGACCCGTGGGGACAGTACGCCTATCTATCCTGCATGGACGCAATCGCCTTCGGCGCACTGGCCGCACTGGCACTCGGCGCTGGCGTGGGCAATTCGAGCCTTTCCGCAGGGACCGGCTGGTTGCGCGCCGTCGGACGCAGCAGCTACGAGATCTACTTGTTTCATATGCTCGTCGTGCTGGGACTGATCGGCCTCTTCAAGCAGTGGAAGCCGTCGCTGTCGATGATCCCTCTGTGGTACCTCGCCATGCTGCTGCTGAGCATCAGCATCGGCGTGGCCCTGTTCCGCTACTATTCCGAGCCGCTCAACCTCCGACTCAGAGCGCGCGGCGCTCACGTGCGCACCGGCGCGGCGTAGCGATCGACCGTACTCATCCAGCGCTGCCGCCCGGCGGCATCGAGAAATGAGCCCTCGAACGAATTGCGTGCCAGCTGCCGGATCTGCTCGACCGACAGTGCCAGACCCTGCTGCACGGCCAGGTAATTCTCGGCCACATAGCCGCCGAAGTAGGCCGGATCGTCCGAATTGACCGTCACGCAGAGGCCGGCATCGAGCAGGCGGCGGAGATTGTGCGATTCGATCCGATCGAACACCTTGAGCCGGACGTTGGACAAGGGACAGACGGTCAGTGGCATGCGCAGGCGCGCCAGCCGTTGGACCAATGCCGGATCCTCCTCGCAGCGGACACCATGATCGATCCGCTGCACCTTGAGCAGATCCAGCGCCTCGACGATGTAGGCGGCCGGCGCCTCCTCGCCCGCGTGTGCCACCACGTGCAGTCCGGCCTGACGCGCCCGCGCGAACACCGCGGTGAACAGCGCTGGCGGGTAGCCGCATTCGGTGGAGTCCAGCCCCACTCCGTCGATGACCGATCGGTGTGCGAGCAGCGCCTCCAGCGTCTGCATTGCGGAGTCTGGCCCCAGGTTGCGGATGAAGCAGGCGATCAGACGGTGCGAGATGCCGAGCGAGCGCTCTGCGGCTTCGAGCGCCGCGGTTATCCCGGAGAGCACGGTCCCGAGCTTCACGCCGCGTGCCGTATGTACCTGCGGATCGAAGAACAGCTCGACGTGGACCAGGCCGTCTGCATGAGCGCGCTGCAGATAGGCGCCGGTCAGCCGCTCGAAATCCTCCGCGGTGCGCAGCACGTCGGTCGCGGCGTAGTAGAGATCGAGAAACGACTGCAGGTTGGTGAACTGATAGGCCCGGCGCAGCTGCTCGACCCCTGCGTACGGCAGCACCACGCCGTTCTTGCGCGCCAGCTCGAAGGCCAGCTCGGGTTCGAGCGTGCCCTCGATGTGCAGGTGCAGCTCGGCCTTCGGCAGGCCGCGAATGAACGCTTCGATGCTTGTCATGGATGCGGCGCCATGCATCGATGCTACCGGCTGCGCCGCCCGGGTGACAGGCTCGCTAGAAGTGGGCGCTGAAGCTGAAATCGAAGCTGCGGGGCGGTACCCGGGTCAGGAAATCGTTGCCGTAGAACGGGATATCGTTGACCAGGTTGTGCTGACTGGTCACGTTGTAGACCATCATCTTGAAGGTGTAGTGCTCGTAGTTGTAGAAGACGCCGGTATTGAGCGTGAACTGCCATGGAATCCGCGGCGGGGTGAAGTAGCCGTTGGCACCGACCACCGACGTCGGCACCACGCCGCCGGGGCCCAGCAGCTGCGGGAAGAAGTCGTTGGCCGCGTTGGCGTTGGTCGCGGCGACGTCGAGATAGCCGGCCTGGCTCACGTAGAACGGTCCCGTCACCTGCAGGTTGCCCTGCACGCCGAAACCCGATTCGTGCTTGTAGTTCGCCAGCAGGTTGAACAGGTGCTGCGGCACACCCGGGTCCTGGAAGCTTTGATTGGGCTTGAACTGGGCCGCGACGCCGGCACCGTCAACGAATGTCCCGGCGTAGGCGGGGAAGTTGTAGAAGGGGCTTACCCCCGGATTGTCCAGCGTGGTGTGCAGGTAGGAATAGCTCGCGGTACCGAAGAAATGCGGATTGGGCTGGTAGTTCAGCTCGAACTCCGCGCCATGGATGTGGAATACGGAATTTGTGAGCCCCAGCCCGATGGGGCTGGCCTTGGTCTGGGAGAAAACAGCGGTCGAGATGAACAGCGCCTTGTCCAGCAGATCGAATTTCAGGCCCGCTTCATACAGGCTGGTATCGAGCTTCAACTGCTGGCTCGGCAGCTCGCCCCAGGCGCCAATGGCGCCGTCGTTGGCGGTCGGCAGCGCGTACTGCGCATTGTTCCAGGTCAGATAGGCAGAGATGTGCGCGCTCGGGCTGAACACCAGGCTGACGTTGCCGTTGTGCAGGCCGTACCAGCCGGTCGAGACGCTCTTGGGTAGCCCGTACAGGACCGGACCGCCAAACGGATCGGTGAAGCCCAGCTGCATCAGGTCCCCGCGCAGACCATACAGCAGGCTCCACTGCGGCGAAAAGGTCATGCGATGTTCGAGAAAGATCGCCGGGTCCTGCAGTTTCGAGATGACACTGCCATTGACGAAGCCCGGGGTGCGCCCGGAGGCGCCGTACTGGAAGTGATTGAGAGCCGCGCTATAGGGGTAGGCGGGGTAAAAGGCGTCCGGTGGCAGTTGCTCCGCGGCGGGGAACACCCAGCTGTTGGGGTTTCCGGACAGATCGTAGATGCCGACCGGTTCGTTGATGAAGTTCTGCGCGTCATAGACATACGCATAGCGATAGGTGAAGCCGGCGTCGATCTGATGCTTGACCGCACCGGTGGAAAATCTGAGCGAGAAGTCGGTCTTGTTCTCGATGGTGTAACTGTTCTTGGCGGTATCGGCGTAGTACGCCTGGATCTGGTTGTACCGGTTCAGGTAGTCGTAGAAGGTGTTGTTGGTGATGGTTAAGCTGTCGGAATCCTGGTAACTCTGGATGAGCTGCGCCCGCAGGTGCTGCGCGTGCGCGCCGGTCCCCGGCGGCTCGTCGATGATGGTGCGCGGATTGAGCTGGGTGGTTGTGCCCGGGAGTGTAAACGCCGTGCCAAATCCGAAGATGTCCGCCGGAGCCGGGGCGCCGGTCAGGTAGGTACCGTTGTCGATGAGGGCCTGATTGACGCGATTGACGCCGTCATCCTCGCGGTACTGCGTATCGGCAAAGTCCACCGTGGCCTTGACCGTGTAGTTGGAGGTTACCTGGCTCAGCAGCGCCACATAGGCCGCCTGCTGATGAAAGAACATGTCGTAGTAGTAGCTGCCGCTGTCGTTGCTGGTGAGGCTGACGCGCACGCCGGTGTTATCGGTCACCGGGCCGCCGAAGTCGACCGATGCGATGCGCTTCTGCTGCGTGTCGGCCTCCAGCGAAAACAGCAGCGACGACTTGGTCAGGGACGGCATCTTGGTGGTGATGTCGATGGCACCGCCGATACCCGCCCCGGGCCCGGCCTGCACGCTGGCCGGCCCCTTGATGATGTCGAGGGAGTCGGTGCTGTTGAAGCTCATCGGCGCGCCGTAGCCATTGAGCGTAAAGCTCTCGCGCATGCCGTTGAAGAATGCGTCGCCGTACTGGCCGCGGATGCGCGGGATATTGGGCTGGCCAAAAGCCGCGTCGGCGTAGCTGCTCGACGTCAGATAGGAAAAGCCGCCAGGGTTTTGAATATTCAGGGCGGCGAGCTGCGCCTGCGAGATCACCGTGGTGTTGCGCGGCGTATCCATGACGCCGAGTTCCATGCCGTACGCCGAATCCGAGGTCACCGTGGTCGGCAGAATCAGGTCGCCGCGGCGAATGCCGTTGACCACGATCTCGTCCAGATCCCCCGAACCCTGCGGGGGTGGCGCGGCGGTCTCGGCCTCCTGGCTGTCGGCATGCACTGCGGTCATGCCGATGCCGGACAGGAGAACCAATCCAACAATCCCTGTATTGCGTTTCAAGTGTTTTCCCTCGTTGATTATTCTTCTGGCGCCCGCGGCCCGGCCTGCCGCTCACCAATCGTACTGCCGCTGCAAGAATCGTGCGCGGCAGTCCTGCGCCCCGGGAGCGCCTGCGAGCGGGATTCGCACCAAATGAGGACATCGCCTGGTCCATCTTTGCGCAGCCACGCGCAATCGAGGGCATCCGCCGGCCATGCGCCCTGCCGGCCACTCCGACCCAAATGTGTACAATCAAAGGGCGACTGCAACAGGCATCGCCAGGACCTGACGTCATGGGCCAGCTGACGACTCACGTGCTCGACACCGGCGCCGGCGTGCCGGCCGCAGGTATCCGTATCGAGCTGCGGTCGCTAAGCGGCACCGTGCCCGACGCAATCGTGCGTATCACAGGCGACGACGGTCGCTGCGCACCGTTGCTTGCCGCAGACGAATTTCGCGTTGGCCGCTATGAGCTGACGTTTTACTGCGGGGCGTACTTCCGCGCGCGTGGTGTTCAGCTGCCTGACCCGGCATTCATCGAGCAGGCCGTGGTCCGCTTCGGCGTTGCCCAGGAATCTCAGCACTATCACGTGCCCTTGCTGATCTCGCCGTGGAGTTACACGGTGTATCGCGGAGGCTAGGCGGCCGTGCCGGCAGCAGTCCGCTTCCTGCTCGACGGCCAGTCCATCGAGGTGCCCGAAGCAGCGCCGACGCTGACCGTGCTGGAGTTCCTGCGAGACTCGCTGCACCGCACCGGCACCAAGGAAGGCTGTGCCGAGGGCGACTGTGGTGCCTGCACGGTGGTGCTCGGTGAGCTGACGCCCGGGGGTCTCAGCCGTTATCGCGCTATCAACTCCTGCATCCGGCTGCTGCCGAGCATCGACGGCAAGGAGCTCGTCACCGTCGAGAGCCTGCAGGCGGCGGACGGCGCGTTGCATCCGGTGCAGCAGGCCATGGTCGACCAGCACGGCTCGCAATGCGGCTTCTGTACGCCAGGTTTCGTCATGTCGCTGTTCGCACTGTGGCTCGAAGATGCGCAACCGACCCGCGAGCGCATTCTCGACAGCCTTTCGGGCAACCTATGCCGCTGCACGGGCTACCGGCCCATCATCGATGCAGCCACGCACATGGGCCGCTATCCGCGCCCGGCCCATTGGAGCCGTGAATCGGCGCACGATCCGCGCCGGGCCGACGCTCTGCGAGCGATCCGACGGAATGGCTCGCTGAGGTTGCCGGGGTGGTACAGCCCGCGCACGGTCGATGAACTGGCAGCCTTGCTGGCGGCGCAGCCGGAGGCGCTGATTCTCGCAGGGGGCACCGACGTCGGCCTCTGGGTCACCAAGCAGTTGCGCGATCTCGGTACGGTCGTCTACCTGGGGGAGATCGAAGCATTGCAGCAAGTCGACACCCAGGGAGAGAGCATCCGCATCGGTGCTGCGGTCAGCCTGACGGATGCCTGGGCCGCCATCGCGATGGAGTACCCGGCTCTGGCCGAACTGGCACAGCGCTTCGGCTCGCCGCCGGTTCGCAACTCCGGCACGCTGTGCGGCAATCTGGCGAATGGCTCGCCTATCGGTGACTCGATGCCGGCGCTGATCGCGCTCGGAGCCGACATCGAGCTGCGACGCGGCGACGGCACCCGTCGATTGCCGCTCGAGCGACTCTATCTCGGCTACCAGCGCAAGGATCTTCAGCCCGGTGAATTCATCGTCTCGGTTTCGATTCCGAAGGCGCGCACCGACCGGCGGATCGCCAGCTACAAGATCTCCAAGCGCTTCGATCAGGACATTTCCGCCGTCTGCCTGGCCATCGCGCTCGAGCTGGATGGATCCGACGTGCGCCAGGTCCGAATCGCGTTCGGCGGTATGGACGCCATTCCGCGCCGGGCGACGGCCGCCGAGCGCGCGCTGACGGGCAAGCCGTGGAGTCTGCCCGCGCTCGACGCCGCCACGGCGGCGCTCGCGAGCGACTTCAAGCCGCTCAGCGATCTGCGCGCCAGCAATAGCTACCGTCTGGAGGTGGCTGCCAACCTGCTGCGGCGCTTTTATATCTCGCATCGCGGTAGCCAAATGCCGCTGAGGGTCGGCGATGTCTGAGCGGATTCCACCCGTCGGTGAACCGGCAACGCACGATAGTGCCCATCTGCACGTCAGCGGGCGCGCCCAGTATGCGGACGACATCCCGCTGCCGGCCAACGCCCTGCATGCCGCATTTGGGCTGAGCGGCATTGCCCATGGCCGGGTTTGCTCACTGGATGCATCGGCCGCGCTGGCTCTAGCGGGTGTTGCGGCGCTCGGGACGGCCGGCGACGTGCCGGGCGAAAACAACTACGGCAGCGTACTGCATGATGATCCGATCTTCGCAGACGGCGTCGTGCAGTACGCGGGACAGCCGGTATTCGGAATCGTCGCCGATAGCTACCGGCTCGCGCGCCGCGCCGCCGCCCGGGTGCGCATCGAATACGATCCGCTACCTGCCATTCTGGACGTGCGCTCGGCGCTGGCGGCCCAGAGCTACGTACTACCGAGCGAATGTGTGCAGCGCGGCCAGCCGCTCGAATGGCTAGCCCGGGCGCCTCACCGCCTACGTGGCAGCGTGGAGATAGGGGGCCAGGACCACTTCTACCTGGAAGGACAGATCGCGATTGCGCTGCCGCAGGAAGAGGGTGCCATGCTGGTCCACAGCTC